>CAXTRU010000079.1:0-5861 GCA_964246665.1 uncultured Acidobacteriaceae bacterium | reverse complement strand
GGGCCGTGGCGATTATGTGGACTTCCGGTTTACGCCCAGTAATACGCTGTCGTCGCTCACGGCGGAAACACGAAACACGATCATTAGCGTGCCGGTCAACAACATCGTCGACAACCTGAACTGGCAGAAGGGCAAGCACGATATTCAGGTGGGTGGGAACTGGCGCTTGGTCCACCAGAACCGCAGCACGGATGCCAACTCCTTCAGTGAAGGCGATACGGATCCCTATTGGGTAGGCGGCACGCCGCCCGATCCAGCCGCACTCGGTTTGGATAGTGTCGCCAGTTCGTTTTCGACCTCGTATTTATTTGCGTATTCCAACCTTGTCGGCAACGTGCCGCTGGTTACCAACAATTACAGCTACGCCGCCACCAGCGCGACCGCGGGAAATCTGCTGCCGGAGGGCGCCTTTGTCAACCGGCACTTCAAGGCCAATGAGTTTGAGTACTACCTGCAGGACTCATGGCGCGTCACGCCCAAGCTGACCCTGACCTACGGCATTCGGCACACCATCCTGCAAACACCCTGGGAGACCAACGGCCAGCAGGTGGCACCGACGATCGACACGCATGCGTGGTTCACGCAACGAGAAATCTCCGCAACGCAGGGACAGATCTACGAGCCGGATCTGTACTTTACGCCAAGCGGTGCGTACTACGGCAAACCCGGCTTCTGGCCGAAGAGCAAGAACAACGTTGCGCCGCGTGTGGCCCTGGCGTACTCGCCCGACAGCAAGACCTCGGTGCGC
This sequence comes from uncultured Acidobacteriaceae bacterium, assembly GCA_964246665.1. Lineage (GTDB taxonomy): Bacteria > Acidobacteriota > Terriglobia > Terriglobales > Acidobacteriaceae > Granulicella. The sequence continues at coordinate 5,113 of CAXTRU010000079.1, read as the reverse complement.
GCGGGTGCGGGCATCTACTACGACCACTTCGGTGAAGGGCTGGTGAACCAGTTCGATCAGCGTGGCTCATTTGGGCTTTCCTCGCAGATCCAGAATCCCGCCAGTAAGTACACCCTTTCGACGTCGCCGCGTTTCACGGGGAGGCAAACGCTGCCCTTCAGCAATCAGGCGGCTGCGAATCCACAGATCTTTCCCTACGAAGCGCCCACAAACAATCTAGCCATCAGCTACGGCATCGACAATCGCTTGAAAACGCCCTACAGCGAAGTATTCGATCTCTCCATTGAGCGGCAGATCGGGGCCGGGTTCACGCTGGAAACAGCCTATGTGGGCCGGCTTGGACGTCATCTGCTGCAGAGCCTCGATCTCGCCGAGCCGGTCGACTTCACCGATCCGCAGGGCAGTGGCGACTACTTCACCGCCGCCGCGCAGCTGACCGCGCTGGCAGACCAGCACGGCAATGACCCCACGGCGAGCGTTGCCGCCATCCCCTACTTCGAGCATGTCTTTCCGTATGCGGCCAACACGGACTATGCCGGGGAGTCCGCTACCAAGCGATCTACGCCAACGAGATCGCACCCGGCCGGCTTGGACTTGGCGGCACGGAAACTCTGTATGACCTGGATGCACCGCCATCTGCGGGCTCCTCGTACGGCAGCGTGTACACGGGCGTGGCGTATAACTGCCCCGCAGCCAACGGCGGACACTCGCGCTTCTGGCAGGATCAGTTCTCCTCGCTGTATGCCCTTTCGACCATCGGCATGAGCTACTACAACGCGTTCGAGGTCAGCCTGCGTCATCCGATGAGCCATGGATTGCAGGCGGACATCAACTACACGCTGTCCAAGTCGATCGACATGGGATCGGACGCGGAGCGCGCCGGCGTCTTTGGTGCATCGACAGGCACGTCCTCTGGCGCCAGCGCGATCATCAACACATGGAACCCGTCCCTGAACCGTGCGGTGTCGGACTTCGACACGCGGCATATCCTCACCGTTGACTACGTCTATCAGTTGCCGGTTGGCCAGGGCCGGGCGCTGTTGCGGGGCAGCAATCACCTTGTGGATGCGGTCATCGGCGGCTGGCAGCTTACGGGCATCCTGTGCGCCACGAGCGGCTTGCCGTTCTCCCTGGCAACGCCGGGGTATGACACCGATTGGGAGTTGACCTCATACGGCATCATCACGGACAAGAACGCAGCCAAGCTGCAACGCCACTTCGACAGTTCAGGGAATCCGCAGTTCTTCGCCAACCCTGACGCGATCGGAAGCGGTGTCAGCAATGGCAACCCTGTTCGCCTGCCCTATCCGGGTGAGGTCGGCGAGCGCAACAACCTGCGCGGTGACGGCTACTTCAGCCTGGACAGCGGTGTGGACAAGGCCTGGAAGTTCGGCGAGTACGGCGCATTGAAGTTCGCGTGGGAGGTCTACAACACGACCAACACTGTGCGCTTCGATCCGTTTTCCATCAATACGACGCTGACCTCGGGACCGAGCTTTGGTTTGGCCAGCGCCCTGCTCGGCCAGCCGAGGCGCATGCAGTTCTCGCTGCGCTACGATTTCTAGCGCACATCGACAGAGAGGCCCGGTCTGCACCAAGACCGGGCCGTTTCTTTGCTTTTGGGCGAGGTGAAACTACTTCGGCGCCGGCCCACGGGTTACCTGCACCAGCTTGCCGGTATCGACATGCCGGGCGAAGGCGGCCTTCACATCGGCTGCGTTTAGCTCGATGTACCGCTGCGCTGCGCGGTTGGACTCATCGAGCGGCAGGCCGAGTTCCGCGTGCACAAGGATGGCACCGGCGACCGACTCTTCGCTGGACTCGCCCAGGGTGATCTGCCGCAGCAGCAGCGCTTTGGCCTGGTGCAGCTCTGCGGCAGACACGTCTTCGTTACGCATCTGGTTCAGGTCGCGCTCCACCAAGGCACGTGCCTTGGACACATTCGCCGGGTCGCAGCCATAGTCGACCGAGTAGGTCGCGCGCGTCTTGTCCGCACTCAGGCTCACGTCGACGCTGTACACCAGGCCGGCGACCTGCCGGATGTCGTGGTACAGGCGCGTCGCGTAGAAGCCACCGCCGAGCACGTGCGTTCCGAGCTGCAGCGGGTAATAGTCAGGGCTGAAGCGATTGAGGTCTAACTCCTCCGCAAGCGCGACGGTATCCTGCACCTGCTCGGCATCGGGCACGGTCTGGGCGGATGCCTTGTTGGTCGGCACAGCAGGCAGGGTTGTTTCCGGCTTGGCTCCTGTGGCCTTCCACTCGCCGAACCACTTCGTGATCACGCTGCGTGCTTCCTCCGGCGTCACATCGCCGATGACGACGATGGTCGTGAGGTCGGGGCGCATGATGGCGTCGTGATACGTCTTCACATCTCCGAGCGACACCTTGTTCAGCGTCGCCGGCGTGACCTGGCGCAGCGCTGGGTCGGTGGGCGGAAGCAGCGATGTTTCCAGCGCGCGGGAGAACTTATACCCTGGGCTTTGCAGATTGCCGGCCTGCAGCTCGGCGGATTGCTGCTGCGTGACCTTGAAGGCATCGCCCGGCAGTGCCGGATTCAGCTCGTTGTCGGCGAGCAGCTGCACGCCGCGGCTGAAGTTTTCTTTCAGCACGCTGAGCGAGAAGCGCGCACCGGGCCTTTCGTTGGCGGCGACGTCGTCGAGCGCCTTCTGGAACGCGACGCGGTCGAGCATCGTCGTGCCGTAGCTGTAGAGCTGGTCGAGGATCTCGGAGACGCCTTCCAGGCCCGGCGGCGTTTGCAGGTCGGCGTTGGTCTTCACCGCGCCGACGACCGTTACGGTGGGGCTCGTATGGTCGGTGCGCACAATCAGCCGAATGCCGTTGGGCAGCGTTGTGTCGCTGGGCGGCGTGAGCGGTGCGGGTGCCTTGAGCTGATCCAGTTGCGAAGCGGCCCACTCCGGCAGCACGACCGGCTTAGTGGGCGTGGATGTGGGCTTTTCCGCACCGCCAAAGCCGGTCTGCGACACAGGCGCGCCGCTGGGCGAAGGCTTCAGTGTCGCCGTGATCGTAGGCGTGTTCAGCAGGTACTGTTTGGCCACGCGGTTCACGTCCGCGAGAGTGACCTTGCGGATGGCGTCGAGGTCTTCCTCGGGCGAGGTGCGGCCCTCGGCGGCCAGGGCGTTCGACCACACATTGGCCAGGTTCGGGATGGAGTTGCGCTGAAACTCGGCCTGCGCGATCTCGGCGCGCTTGGCGGCTTCGACAAGGTCTGCCGGAACGCCGTTCTGCGCATAGTTGTTCAGGATGCCGCGCATCTCGTTGATTGGACCGGTGGCATCGGCGCCGGCGGGCAGCGCAACATAGCCGAAGCCGACACTGGCCTTCGGATAGCTTTCAACATTTTCGAATTGCGCAGCCAGCGCTTTCCCGGCGGGCACCATCGCGTATAGATCGCCGCGCTGGCTGGCGAGCACATCAGAGAGGATCGTCGCCGCCGCGTAGTCCGGCGAGTCCGTACCGGGCATGCGGTAGCTGATGAAGCCGAGGACGTAGGGCAGGTTGCTGTCCAGCGAAAAAGTCTCCGGCTTCACCGGCTGCAGGTCGATGGCTGGATGCGGTGGCAGCGGGTGGCTTGGGATGGGCTCAAACAGCTGCTTGATGCGCGTCAGCGTCGCACCGGGCTGCACGTCACCGGCGATGACCAGAATGGCGTTTGCAGGGGTGTACCACTGCTTGTAGAAGTCGCCGAGTTGTTGCGCGGTTGTTTTGTCGAAGCTTTCGCGCGTGCCCAGCGGATCATGCGCATACGGCGTGCCGGCGAACATGTCCTGGTTGAGGCGCGAGATGAACTTGTACGTCGGGTTCGAGAGATCGCGGGCGACCTCCTGCTCAATGGCGCCGCGCTCCTGGTCCCACTGCGCCTGGGTGTTGTCGGCACCGCGCAGGCAGGCGGCCTGGGCTTCCAGCGCCACACCAAGATCGGCTGCGGGCACGGTGGCGTAAAACTGCGTGATGTTTTGCTGCGTGTCGGCGTTGTTTTCGCCGCCGAGCAGGGCGTAGATGGCCGCGGTCTGGTCGGCGCTCATACCGGTGCAGCCGCGAAACGCCATGTGCTCTTCCGCATGGGCCATGCCCGGAAAGCCCGCGGGCGTTTCGTTGCCGCCGACCATGAAGTTAGTTTCCACGGTGACCACGGGCGCAAGCGCATCGCGAATGATGACCACGCGCATGCCGTTGGTGAGCGTAGCGCGTGTGACGTCCGGGCGCGTGGCCGCGGTGGCAAGTGGACCCGCGGGCGGTGCTTGGGCGACGGCGGAGGGAAGCAGGAACAGCGCGGCAACGGTAAAGGGAGCAAAGCGGTGGGTCAGCGACACGGTGGTTGGACTCCAGACAAAGTTGATTGTCGCAGAGCGCCGCGGGATCGCTTTGTTTTGCTGAAACCGTGTTTCCTGAAACGTGGACTGATCGCCGCGCCCCCCCCCCTCCTCCCCCTCGCGGGGATGTTTTGGACAAAAAGTTTAGAATGTTGCACTTTCCGTGGTCGCCGGCCGCAAAATATTCATTCCAGACAATTTACGAGCAAAATACCTAGAATGAACAACTTACGTGCTTTCCGAGCGTGCGTGCAGGCGCTCTTCCATAGGTGAGCGGCCCAGCGTCGGATACAGAGTACCGGCTCGAGCGGTAATCATGCGCAAGCGACTGCAACGCCGGTGGCGCCGAGCGACTGAAGGTCTCGGCGGCGGATGGGGTTCCTGCTCGCTGGTGGTTGGCGGCGCAGGACGTTCATCTTCTGAGCGGAATCCGGAGCTGGGCAGCTCCGACAATGGCGGTCATGGAGGAAAAATGAGGCCATCTCGTGTAGTTTCCCTTGCATGTTTTCTGACCTTCGCTGTAGCCGGTTCGTTGGCCCTGGCTCAGACTTCCGTACCGTACGTCGGGTGCCCCGGCGACGGCCAGACCGGACCCTACGCAGCAGCTAAAGGTGAACCGAAGCGTGTCAACCTTCCACCTGCGATTGCGGACCAAGTGGCATGGTACGAGTACCACGGAGACGCTGGACAGTTTGGCAAGAAAGGAACGCGAGGTTGGAATTGCTTCTCCACGATAGGTTCGAACGGGTGGACTCTCTATATCGCTCCCGAATCACTGGACA
>CAXTRU010000078.1:0-11655 GCA_964246665.1 uncultured Acidobacteriaceae bacterium | reverse complement strand
CAGCTGGTAAGCGCTTTGCGCGCCGAAGAGGAAGTCTGCCAAGGCCACGCCCTCGCGCGTGCCCTGGTCTGCGCTGTTCAGCGCGGAGGCGGATGTGTTGACGGTGCCGTTTGCGGCAGCGATGCCGTTGAAGCTGAAGCCGCCGTTGTAGGTGCTCTGCCCATCCGTCGGGTTGAAGTCGTCAATGGTGGTGTAGATGGCCTGGTACTCATAGCCCACCTTCAGCGCGTTGCCGCCCAGGATGCGCGTGTAGTTCACCTTGGGGTTGTAGATGGTCGGGTTCTGGAACTGAGGATTGCTGCCCTGGTTGCCGAACTGCGTGTAGCCGTTCACGCTCTGCACATTTAGGCTGCGCGCAACGACGGGGTCCGTCGGCAGCCCTGGGATGCCATTCATCAAGCTGGGCAAGCTCGCGCCGTACGGGCTCTTGGCGCCGTCCGTATGGCCGTAGGCAAAGCGTGCGTCCAGAATCGAGTTCTGGCTGAACACGTGGGTCACGCCGCCGGCGTACTGCTGATTGAAGATCAGCACATTGCCGTTGGCATTGCCGCCGGCCTGCCCCTGGATGTTGGGCGGCGATTGGATATCGGCGCGGTGCTCGCTGTACCGAAAGAACATGTTGGTGTGCTGCGAGAAGGTGTGGTCCAGCCGGATGTCGCCCTTGTTGTCGTTGATCGGGTCACGTGGCTGCGAGGCGTAGTTGTTCTGAAATGGAGCGACACTGTTGGGCACGTTGGGCGCCGGCAGCGCCCCGAGCACGCCCTTGGCGAAGCCGGACACGCTTGGATCGGTGAATGGGATCACGCCATTGAGATACGGTGTCCCGTTCAGCGGATTGATCAGCCGCAAGGGCTGGCCGGAGGCGTTCAGAAACGTGTAGCCGCCGTTGCGCTGCGCCAGGGCGCTGGTGCCGTTTTGATCGGCGGTGGGCACCGTGGCCGTCATAATGGCCCGCGACACCTGCCGCGTACCCTCGTAGTCGGCAAAGAAAAATGTGTGGTCCTTCCAGATCGGTCCGCCAAGGGTGCCGCCGAACTGATTCCGGATCAGCACAGGCTTGATACGCGCACCTGTGATCGGGTTCAGCGGCGGCGCAAAGGGACCGACGGCGTTGAGGGCCGTGTTGCGGATGTAGTCATAGGCTTTGCCGTGGAACTGATTGGTGCCGCTGCGGATGGAAACGTTGATGACGGCGCCGGCCGCGCGCCCATACTCGGCGCTGTAGTTGTCCGTCTCCACCTTGAACTCGCTGATGGCATCCGGCGAGGGCGGAATTGCTTGATTGGAGAAACCCTGGTTGGAGGTGCCATAGGCATTGTTGTCCAGGCCGTCCAGCAGGAAGTTGTTGAACTCGCTGCGTTGCCCATTGACGTTGAAGCTGGCATCGCGGCTCGTATCGGTGCCGTTTTCCAGCAGGTTGCGCCGCACGCCCGGGACCAACGCCGCAAGGTCGGCATAGGCGCGCCCGTTTAGCGGCAGGTTCTCCACTTCGCGCGTGCCGATCACCTGGCCGCGTTCGCTGTCGTCGGTGTCGAGCAGGGACGCCGAGCTGCCGTTGACCGTCACGGTCTCTGCGGCACCGGCTTGCAAGGTCACATCGACGCGCTGGCGAGCGGCAACCTGCACGGAAAAGACCGTTGTGTCGGTGGTGTGGAATCCGGGCGCGTCGGCGGTGACGTGGTAGGGGCCGATCTTCACGTCGGTAAATTCGAACGCGCCTTCCCCGTTGGTGTGCACCGTGACTGTTTGCTGCGTCGCCTGGTTGATCAGGCGCACATCGGCATTGGGGACGGCTGCCCCTGAGGCATCGCGCACGTAGCCAAGAACAGAGGCGGTCTCAAACTGGGCATGCAGTGGTGCGGAGGCAAGAAGGCAGGCAAGGGCAAGGGTGGAACGTTTCAAAGTGTCTCCATGGGTGTGCACAGGCCGCGCGGCAACAGGTGCCTGCTCAGAGGGGCAACGCGGACATACTGGGATGACCTAACCTTAACGAGCTAGTGTGTCTGTTCGGTTAAAGAGCGTTCAACGCCGTGCGAAAGGCCGAGCTTGTACGTGTCTCGCTTGAAGCGAAACGACACGAGAGACCTAACGATCGCGCTGTGACACGTGCAGAAGCTTGCCGATGGACGCTGTCATGCAGGGGCATGCGCAGGCGTTCGTGCTTTCACCTAAATTTCAAATTGCTTTCTTCTATGCGTAGACCGCGCACGTAACCTTGACCTTGTTTGCTGCTACCTTTTCGATCGCTTGCTCTTTTGAGCGACAGCTCCTGCCAGGGCTGGCTCTTGCTCATGGCCGTGTCGATCTCGCGTAAGCGCTCGTTGTGCGCAATACCGTGCCGTTCGCCGACACGCGGCACCTGGAGGTAGGTCTTGGTTCTGCACCGTTTTCGCCTCACGGCCGCAGCTGCGCTCGCTTGCACGCTTCCCGCCTTTGGACAGGTGGATCGCTCAGCCCTGAACGGTACCGTGGTGGACCCAGCTGGGCGCGTTCTCCCCGATGTTCGGCTTGTGGCGACGGAAAACACCACCGGCCTGCAACGGAGCGCGACGAGCTCTGCCACGGGCACCTTCGACATCCCCGAGCTGCCGGTGGGTGCCTACACCCTTCGGCTGGAGCACCCCGGCTTTGCCACGCTGGTGTACAACGGCGTGCAACAGGTCGTGGGGCAAACGCGCACGCTGCATGTGACGATGCGGATTGCCGCCGGGACAGAGCAGGTACAGGTGAACGACCAAGCAACGGAGGTGAACGAAAACTCCGACACGCTGGGCGCACGCATTGAGCAGCAGCAGGTAAACCAACTGCCTTTGAACGGACGCAACTGGTCTACCCTAACGGCGCTTGTGCCCGGCGCCGTGGACACCGGCGGAAGCAACCAGCGCACGATCCGTTTTGCCGGGCGCGGCCTGGACGACAACAACTTCACCTACGATGGCGTGGATGCCACCAACATCGTCAACCAGGCGCAACAACCCTTTGTGCGCCTGGCCATTCCGACGACGTCGATCCAGGAGTTTCGGGTCAACACGGCCTTGTTCACCGCGGAGCAGGGAAGCACACCGGGTGGGCAGGTCGCGGTGGTTTCGCGCGCCGGCGGCAACCAGTTTCACGGCAGCGTGTTTGAGTTTCTTCGCAACGATCGGCTTGATGCGCGTGAGCCGATTGACACGCTGAATCCGACGAAACCGCCCTTCCGGCTGAACCAGTTTGGCGGATACTTTGACGGCCCGCTCGTGCACGATCAGACGTTCTTCTTTGCGACCTACGAGGGGCTGCGGCAAACACTGGGGCAAACGCTCCCAGGCTATGTGCCCACGGCCTCGCAACGGGCACAGCTTGCGGCAACACCGGCGTTGGCGCCCATCCTTGCGGCGTACCCGTTGGCGACTATTGCAAGTCCCGGCACGGGGCCGAACTATGTGGCGGAGGGCAAACAGCTGGACCATGAAGACAGCGCCATGGTGCGCCTCGATCACCGGTTCAGCCCGCGCGATACGGCCGATCTTCGATTCAACTATGACGCAGCGCTAAGTCAGTTGCCCCTGGCCGGGGGCGGCACCTATACGCTTGACCGGCAGCAGGTCGCGTCGCGTCCGGTGAACGGCGTCATCGAGTCCCTTCATCTCTTCTCGGAACACCTGGTGAACGAGGCAAAGTTTGGGTTCAATCGCGGCAACGTCTACACAACGAATCAGACGAACCTGAACCTGCCGTATGCAATTGCGGTCTCCGGCTTCTCGACACTGAACAATAACGAATACAAGATCGGCGTCGGGAACTCATTTTCGGAGATCGACAACCTGACGTGGATCCGCGGCCGGCATACGTTCAAGTTCGGCGCCGAGGTTCGGCGCATTCAACTGAACCAGGGCAACACCGCCAATGGCACCATCAGCTTTCCCTCCTTCGCGGCGCTGGCTGCGAACAGTGTCAGCTCCGCGACCTTCGCTGCGGCGCTTCCCGTAAATGGTTTGCGCAAGACGCATGTGTACAGCTTTGCGCAGGATGAGTGGAGGGTGCGCCCGGAGTTGGTGTTGAACCTTGGCGTGCGCTACAGCTTCTTCAACGTCTTTCACGAAGTTGCGGGCAAAGCGGTTCCGTTCGATTTCAACACCTGCGGTCCGGCCGGCTTCTGCGGCGCCGGCGCCAGCTTCGGCCAGCCGAACTATCTTGATGTGGACCCGCGCATTGCTGTCGCGTGGTCGCCTCGTGCGCTGGGCAACAAGACCGTTGTTCGCGCGGGCTTCGGGATGTACCACGGCGACGGCCAGTTGGACGATCAGAACCTGCCCATCAGCAATGAGGTGGCTCGCTTTTCGCTCAGCAAAGCCACTCTGCCGACGCTTGCGTTTCCGGTAACGCCGTTCCTCGCCACCGCGCCCGGCATCGTGTCTCCACGAGACGACGACCGCACACGCCGCGACGCCTACGTGACAGAGTGGGGAGCCTCCGTACAGCAGGAGTTTGGCAAAGGGTGGGTGGGCACGGCATCGTACGTTGGCAGCCAGGGCTCGCTGCTGCTGCGCACCTCCTACACCAATCTCTTAGACCCGATCACCCGTGTGCGCCAGTACAGCAATTTTGGCCAGGTGGAAACGCGAGGCAACGATAACAGCAGCTCGTATGAGGCGCTTGCGACGACGCTGCGCCGGTCGTTTCAGCACGGCTTCCTGTTCCAAGCCAACTACGTGTACGCGCATGAGATCGATCAAGATGCTGCCGGTGGCGGCGATTCGGACTTCCCGGAGAACCCGGCCTGCTTTGCGTGCGAACGCGCTTCGGGCGACTTCGATGTGCGGCACGTGTTCTCGGGCGACGCCATCTATGACCTGCCCTATGGACGCGGCCAAAGCTTCGGCAACCATGCCGGTGTGATTCCGGCGATTTTTGGCGGCTGGGAGGCCTCGACGATTGTGAGCGCGCGTACGGGCCTGCCGGTCAACGTAACGGTTGATCGCGCCAGCAGCGGCGTGCTGACCGGCTACACCACCAACCAGCGGCCGGATCTGCTGCCCGGCGTGTCGCTGTTGCCGGTGGGTGGACGCGGTATTCATCACTGGGTCAATGCCGCTGCGTTCTCCACCAGCACGCCGAATTTCCTGTCGGGTGGCTATGGCGATGCGCCTCGCAACCTGGTGCGCGGGCCGGCGTTGTGGCAGGCAGACATGGCCTTGGCTCGCCATGTGCCGCTTACAGAATCCGTGCAGCTGCAGTTTCGCGCGGAGTTCTTCAACATCTTCAACCGTGCGCAATACGGCTCGCCGCTGGCGGATCTGACAGGCGCGGGCTTCGGCGCGATTGAGACCGAGGCCAACACCGGCCCGGTCGGCACCGGAACGCCGCGACAGATCCAATTTCTGCTGCGGCTCAGCTTCTAAGGTCGCTTGGCGGAATCATGCAGCCAGGTTCGGCCCGACGAAGGCTTGGCGGTCTGTGACTGATGGGGTCGCTGGAGAGTGGTGGCCCGGGCAGGAGTCCAACCTGCGACCTTCGCCTTAGGAGTGCGCCGCTCTATGCAACTGAGCTACCGGGCCATGTTTCCAAGTGTAGCGCGGTGGGCCTTCCGGGTGGCTACGCGGGCGTTAGGAAAGGTGCCGTGACGGTGGCGTGTCGCGCTAGAATATGGCTGTGCCGAAGTATTCCATTGTCGTGCCGTTCCATAACGAGGAACAGAACGTCACGCGGCTGTATGACCGCGTGAAAGACGTGATGGAAGAGGCGGGCGGCGACAGCTTTGAGCTGGTATTTGTGGACGATGGGTCGCGCGACCGGACGTATCGTCTGCTGGAAGAGATCGCCGCGGTCGATTCCCGTGTGCTGCTGATTAAGCTGCGGCGGAACTTCGGGCAGACCTCGGCACTCGCAGCCGGATTCGATCATGCAACGGGTGAGTACATTCTTGCGATGGATGGCGACTTGCAGCATGACCCGGCGGAGATTCCGCTGTTTCTAGCGAAGCTGGAAGAAGGCTATGACGTTGTGAGCGGATGGCGCTCGCGGCGGGGCGATAACGTGTTGTTGCGGCAGCTGCCGTCACGCACGGCGAATCGGCTGGTGCGTTGGCTTTCCGGCGTGAATATTCACGACTTTGGCACGACCTTCAAGGCGTACCGGCGTGAGGTGATCCAGAACATCCCGCTCTACGGCGAGATGCACCGCTTCATCCCGGCGCTGGCGAGCTGGTACGGCGCGACGATCTGCGAGGTGCCGATCTCCAACCCGGCGCGTGAGAGCGGGCACAGCCACTACGGGCTGGGGCGAACGTTTCGGGTGATCTTTGACCTGCTGACCATCCGCTTTCTGCTGAACTACATGACGCGGCCCCTGCACCTGTTCGGTGGTGTGGGTGCTTTGGGTGTTGTGTCCGGTGGCGGCATTGCGTGGTGGCTTATGTTTGCGAAGCTCCTTTCGCATCGGGCGGTGGGTGCGGAGCATGCGCCGTGGTTTGTGATTGCGGCAGTGTTGATTCTTGCGGGGATTCAGCTGATCGGGATAGGGCTGCTGGGCGAGCTGCAGGTGCGGCATTTCTACGCACAGGGGCAGCGGTCACCATATGCGATCGATCGCGTGGTGCGGATGCGGCCGAGTGAGGAACACCTGATCCGGTAAGCCTGTTTCGTGGTGTCTGTTGGGCCGGACGATGTTGTCCAGGTGGCCTCGGGTGAAATACGCCAGGGCTAAAGCCCTGCTCGTTGGCGGCGTTCACCGCGGGCTAAAGCCCGCGGCTACACCGTTGTCTCCGCCTCTACATCGTTGTCTCTGCGGCTATGCCAATGCCTCGCGCTTACACCGGTTCTGCAGCGCATGCCGTGGCTGACTTGGTTAGGCACGTTCATCCTCAATTGTTCAAGAAGGCATCCAGTGTGGTGAGGTAGGCTTCCGGCTCTTCGTAGGACGGAAGATGACCGCTGTGCTCGAAGACGTGAAAATGCGCGCCCGGGATGGCCTTGTACATGCGCCAGGCTGTGAGGGGCGCGACGTTGACGTCGAAGCGACCCGTGAGGATGAGCGTCGGCACATGAAGGGTGCTCAGCCGCGGGGAAAGGTCGAGCGCTTCGGTTGCTTTGCTGACCTGCTCACCCGTCGTGGGGTTTAGGCCAAGGTCCTTGATGTTGTTGAGATAGCGGTCAGCGAGTTCGGGGCTGTAGAAGCACTTACGGATGTGGACGCGAAGACCATAGTCGACGGCGGCTTGTCCGGTGCCAACTTCCTTCTGTTTGGCAGCTTCCTGTTCTTCGAGATCAGGAAAGATTTCGGGCATCGGATGCGCGATGGCTTTGTATCCGGGCAGGCCGTCGCTGACGATCAGGTGTTGCACGTGCTCGGGGTGCGCGAGCGTATACGCGAGTGCGACGAAGCCGCCGAACGAATCACCGAGTACATCGACTTTGCTGAGATGCAAATGATCGCGCAGGGCTTCGAGGTCGGTGACCTGGGCATCCATGGTTTGGGGCGCGCTGGGTTTCAGGATTTTGGACGCGCCATTGCCACGCTGGTCGTAGAAGATGACCTCGCGATCGCGGGCGACGCGATTCCAAAGGTCGTTCTGCACCATGTAGGCGTGTGTGAGTCCGGGGCCGCCGTTGATCGCGAGGATGGGCGTGTGCTTGCTCGCGCCGCCGAGGATCTCGTAGGCGAGGTCGACCTCTGGGGTGTGTACAACACCTTTTGTCGACGTGGGACGTTGTGCGGGAGCAAGGCTGGCGAGCAGAAGAACTGCGACGGCGAAATGAGGGCGCATGTGTGCCCTCATTATCGCGTCAACGCTGCTTAGAGCTGCGGGAGTTGGGCGTAAGTGGCGTGAGCTGCGTCTAAGCCATCGATGCGAGCGATACAGATTCAAACAACAGGCGGCCCTGAGGTCCTGGAGCTAGTGGACCTCCCCGTTCCGCAACCGGGGGCGGGGCAGGTGCTGGTGCGGGTGGAAGCTTCCGGCGTCAACTTCATCGATACCTATTTCCGCGAGGGGCGCTACCCTTCGCCGCTGCCGCTGACCCTTGGGCAGGAGGCAGCCGGTGTTGTGGAGGCCGTGGGTGCGGAGGCGGCCGGCTTTGCGGTAGGCGACCGTGTGGCGTGGACAGGCACGCGGGGCACCTATGCCGAGTACGCGCTCGCTCCGGTGAGCGGCTTGATCAAGTTGCCCACGGAGATCAGCTTCGAGCAGGCCGCGGCGGTGTTGACGCAGGGCATGACGGCGCATTACCTCGCGTATTCGACGTATCCGATCCAGCAGGGCGACACCGTGTTGATCCACGCGGGGGCAGGCGGCATGGGCTTGCTGTTGACGCAGGTAGCCAAGCGGCTGGGAGCCCGGGTGCTGACGACGGTGTCGACCGAGGAGAAAGCGGAGTTGTCGCGCGGGGCCGGGGCGGATCGCGTCATCCTGTACACGCAGGCAAGCTTCGTGGAAGCCGTAAAGGAAGACACAGCCGGGAAGGGCCTTCCGGTGGTCTTTGACTCCGTGGGAAAGACGACGTTTGAGGACTCATTGAAGTGCTTGCGGCCGCGCGGGCTGTTGGCGCTGTATGGCGGGGCGAGCGGGGCGGTGCCGCCGTTCGATCTTATTCAACTGTCGACGATGGGATCGCTTTACGTCACGCGGCCGACGTTGAAGGATTACCTGCAAACGCGTGAAGAGCTGGAGTGGCGTGCAAATGCTGTGTTTGGGTGGATGGCGAGCGGAGAGCTGAACGTGCGGATCGGGCATCGCTACAAGCTGGAGCAGGCTGCCGAAGCGCACCGTGCCCTCGAAGGCCGACGGACCACCGGAAAGGTGTTGCTGGAGCTGTAGCGTAGGTCCTGTTCAGCGGCAGCTCGCGTCGCGCTCTAGCGCGAAAGGGACGCCGTAAGCAGGAGCGCGGCGACGGCGAGAGCGATGATCCGCACGCGATGACGCTGGTCCCATGTCCGGTGGAGCTGCTGCCAATTCGCAGCACCGTGTGCGATTCGCGTGTTGAGAGGGACCAGGAAAAGTACTGACGCGAGCGATGCCGTAAGCCAGATAGTATCGGCTGCGAGCAGCGTGGCCTTGCCTGGTACGCGCCAATGGAGCCACGTTTCGACACCGAGCAGCACGGCACAGACGGGGTACCAGATGGGCATCACTTTTCCAAGTGTGGACGCGAAGCGGCTCAGCAGCAGCTGCCTCGCCGTTGGGTCGAGCTGCGCTGCGGCGGGGTGGACGAAGGCCGATACTGAGAGCTCTACGCCGACCAAGGACAGCATGGCAAAGAGCGTGATTACGTGAATGGGGTGCATGGCGCGTCCTATCGTGGCGATCGATCTCATGCGGCGTGGAGAAGGAGGAGAGCTGTGACGATCATGACTGCACAGGTAAGACCATGTACGGACAACGCGACCCTCGTCGACCCACCGGAGACAAGGATATTGGCCATGTCTCCAAACGCTATGGAAGCGAAGACGAGCAAGAGTATGCCTGTGGTCCGATAGTTGGTCGTCCACATGAGGGTAAGAACGGCAAGGCCCGAGGCGATGTCCCGAATGCCTTTGAGGCGCAGCCATGCGCGTGTGTCCGCATCCGTTGCAGGCGGCTTCAGGCCGAACGAACCGGAGATCTTTTCCGGAGCTGCGATGTAGCACGAGCCGATCACAAGGGTGCCCAAGGCCAAGACGGCACTCAAGCCAAACGGGATAGAAGTCTGCATTGTTTTGTTCTCCTCGGTACGTAATCTAGCAACGCTAGATATGACGTCTGCCAGCGTTGGCCGATTCATCTCTGCGCAACTAAATCTAGCAGCGCTATACTGACCGCATGGTAGAAGCAAAGGAGAACACCCGGATCGGGGAGCGCAAGCTGCGCGACAGGGGTGCACGCAGGCAACAGATCATCCGCGCTGCCCGGCAAATCGCGGCTGCCGAAGGCTGGTCCAATGTCACGGTGCGGCGCTTGTCGGACGAGATTGCTTATAGCCAGCCCGTGCTTTACTCGCACTTCGGCAGCCGTGAAGGCATTCTGACCGCGGTGGCTCTGGAAGGATTCCAGGAGCTTGGGGAAGCCTTACAAAAGGCGAGAACCGCGGCCAAACGGAAGAGTGCTGTTGAATCAGTGGCCATCGCCTATTTCCGCTTTGCCGCTGCATCGCCTGCGCTCTATGAGGTGATGTTCTCGCTTGGTTTGAGTGTGCCGTTTGGGGTGGCGGCGACGCCCGAAGAGCTACGCTTTGCTTTCTCGCAGTTACTGGAGCTGTTCAAAGAACGGAAGGGAAGGCCTGATATTTTGGCCGAGCTTTTTTGGGCAGGCCTCCACGGCACCGCCGAGCTCACACGGACGGGGCGCTTCCCGCCCAGCCGTCAGCGCGAAAGACTCAAGATGCTCATAAAGCTCTTCGAAGACGCCTAAGCGTGCGATCACTATGGCTCTGACAGACCATGCCGTAGACTAGAGGCTCGCCAGAAATCTTTGCTGCTATCCCGCCGCGGATGGTGGTTCCCTTCAATACCGCTACCGCAAGGAATGTTTTGGGAAGCGCGGTGAAACTCCGCCACTGCCCCGCAACTGTGAAGCACGCACTTTCCCGGGCGACGCCCTGGACAGTGAAACAGGTCTGGCCGATTCACTGAACGCCGATGGCGCTTGGGAAGAGTCGGTTGAGGTGTGGACTTGTTTTGAAATCGTGCCAGTCAGGAGACCGGTTCCTTTGCGCACGCCTGCCACGCTCTCGTAGGGAGAGCGGAGGAGATCCCTGATGTCTGTGTCTGTGCGCCGTTCGTGCGCTTCTTTCTTTCTTCCCAAGTTTGCACTCGCTCGTCCCCACGCGCTGGCGAGTTTCTTCCCTTCGCGACGGGCGTTTGCCGTGGCTGCGCTTGCCGTTGCGACATCCATCCCGGCGTGTGCAGTGGTTATTCGCGGCCGTGTGACCGATCCGTTGGGCAAGGCGATTGTGGGCGCGCGTGTGCAGCTGGTGGAAGCTGGCAAGGTGGTGTCCATTGCCTATGCAAGCCCGGATGGTACGTATGAGTTGCGCTCCGGCGATGCGGGACGGTTCACCTTGCTGGGTTCCGCGGGGGGCTATCTGCCGGGCATTGGACAGGACTTTTATGGCGGCACGACTGACGTTGTGGCCATGGACGTTGTGTTGTCGACGACCATGGTGCAGCAGCAGGTGAGCGTCACGGCAAACGGTTTGCCGACGCCGCTGCAGCAACTGACGGCGCCTGTGACCTTGATTGGGTCGGCGGACCTGGCGACGCGTGTGGGGCTGGTGAGTGAGTTGCGTCAGTCGCCCGGCGTGGAAGTGGTGCAGTCGGGGCAGGCGGGTAGTGTGACGTCGCTGTTTGTGCGCGGCGGCCCGTCTGACGGCAACAAGGTGCTGGTGGATGGTGTGCCCGCGGAGGACGTGGGCGGCGGCTTCGATTGGGGCACCGTGTCGAGCACGGGGCTGCAAAGCGTGGAGCTCTATCGCAACCCCAACAGCGCGCTGTACGGCAGCGACTCGCAGACCGGCGTGGTGAGCCTGACGACGCCGCGCGGCACGACATTGAAACCGATACTGAACTACTCCGGTGACGCCGGCAATCTGCATAGCTGGCGCAATGAGGTGACCGCCGGTGGCACCTTGCGCAAGCTGGACTACTACGCGGGCGTGTCACGCTTCGATACGTCCAATGCGCTGCCGAACGACCGGTACCACA
>CAXTRU010000077.1:10479-11698 GCA_964246665.1 uncultured Acidobacteriaceae bacterium | reverse complement strand
GTGCAGCGCGTCGAGCAGAACGAAGGTGTGTTCGTCCACGGTGTAGCGGTGATAGGCGTCGCGGATGACCAGGACGTCGATGCCGTGGAACTCGGGGACGATGAGCTCCAGCAGACCAAGGGCGTGCATGGAGCGCAGCGCCGCGCCGGCAAAACGGCCCGAAAGGATGCGGCACAGGCTGGACCATAGGCGAGGACCGTCCTCCAGCGTGGCGGAAAGGGCCGGGATGGCCGCGGCGATGCGCTCTTCGCTACCGGCGGCGAGCCGAAGACCGTTTTGGGCGATCAGGCCAAAGGCCTCCAGAACGATTTCCGGGTCGGTTGCCGGGTCGAGGTCGGGCCGCGGGAGTTTGAAGTGCAGGACGCCGTCCGCCACGGTGAAGCCAGCACGAGACGGCGCCTTGGCGCGCGAGGCCAGCTTGGAGGGCTTGGGTTGCAGGCCGGAAAGATCCAACTCCTGCTCCAGCGCACGGCTCACGGCCCGCGCATGCCGGAAGTAGAAGCGCATCCAGTACGCCGGGTCAGGGTTGTGCGGAGCAGCGGAGCCTCGCTCGGGCAGACCGATGCCGTGATGGGCGGCTTCATCCTGGGCGTGCCAGTCGAGCGTGTTGTCATCGCGACCGTGACGGATATGAAGGAAGACGCGGACGGCGGTGAGAAAGGAGAGCGCTTCGCGGAAGGTGGCATCCGGCGCCGGTGCACCCCGCAGCAGGGCGAGCCACTGGACGACGTGAGCGTCGCGCAGGCCACCGGGGGCGTCCTTGAGGTTGGGTTCCAGGTGAAAGAGCGTGTGGCCGAAGCGGGCATGGCGGGCGCGGGTGAGCTCTGCGGCGGCGGTGGCCAGGGCTTTGCTCTCGCGGGCGGACCGTTTGCCATGGATGCGGGCCTCCAGGGCGGCGTAGAGGGAATTGTCGCCGGTGAGGAAGCGAAGATCCAGCAGCGCCAGGCCGCCTTCCGGATCGGAGGCCTTGAAGCGCTCGCAGTCGCCCAGCGGCCGGCTGGCCGCAGAAGCCCGCAGACCGAAGTCCCACAGTGCCTGGGTGAAGCGGCGGATGGTTGCGGCGGCTTCGGGGGTGGCCGACTTCTCCGTGCAGATGAGGACGTCGACGTCGGAGAAGGGAAAGAGCTGCTGCCGACCGTAGCCGCCGACAGCCGCCAGGCAGATCCGCCGGGTTAGCTCAGGGGCTTGCTCCGTCTCGCGCGCCCACAGCTTGGTGACC
>CAXTRU010000077.1:0-10469 GCA_964246665.1 uncultured Acidobacteriaceae bacterium | reverse complement strand
GGCGGACCGGTCTGCCACGGCAGCCAGTCCATCGCCGTCCTGCTCGAAGCGGGCACGCAGGTCGGCCATGCGCTGGTCATAGACCGCGCGGAGGGCACTGCCGAACTCGTCCCCGCCGCTGTGTGTGGGCATGGTGGTTACAGGGCGATATCGCCGCGCTCGTCGTTGCGGATGCGGATGGCTTCGTCGATGCGGGAAAGGAAGATCTTGCCGTCGCCGATGCGGCCGGTGCGGGCGGCGGTGATGATGGCCTGCACGGCGCGCTCGACCATCTCGTCGGTGACCACAAGCTCGAGTTTGATTTTCGGCAGGAGGTCGACAGAGTATTCGCGACCGCGGTAGAACTCGGTGTGGCCCTTCTGGCGGCCGTGGCCGCGGGCCTCAAAGATGGTGATGCCGCTGACGCCGGCTTCCACCAGAGCGTCTTTCACGGCGTCCAGCCGCGATGGCTGGATGATGGCTTCAATCTTCTGCATATCTGCTCCCCTTGCGCGTAAAGCCAGTGTGCGCGTGCTGCCGTGAGGTGGATGCGGAGCCTAGGCGGCTTCCCAGTCGTAACCCTCTTCGCCGTGCTGGCTGAGATCGAGCCCGGTTCGCTCGTCGTCCTCGCTGACACGCAGCCCGATGAGCTTATCCACCACGAACAGGATGAGCAAGGTGCCGACGATGGAGAGGACCCAGGCGATGGCCACGCCGACGAGCTGATTGAGCACCTGGCCGTGATTGCCTTCGAAGAAGCCGGTCGGCTTGCCGGCGCCGAGCAGCGGATTGATGGCTGAGTTGGCAAACAGGCCGGTGAGGATCGCACCAATTGTGCCGCCCGCGCCGTGGACGCGGAATGCGTCGAGGGAATCGTCGTTGCCGAAGATGTTTTTCACCTTGACGACCATGAAGAAGCTGCACACGCCGGTGATAAGGCCGATCCAGAGCGCGCTCATGGGTGTGACGAAGCCAGCGGCTGGCGTGATGCCGACAAGACCAGCGACCGCGCCGGAGATGCCGCCCAGGGCTGAGGGCTTGCCGTTGCGGATCCACTCGGCCGCGAGCCAGCCGAGGGCTGCTGCCGCGGCGGCGAAGTGCGTGTTGACGAAGGCGGAGGTTGCAAGACCGCTGGCGGCGAGCGCCGAACCGGCGTTGAAGCCGAACCAACCCACCCAAAGCAGGCAAGCGCCGATGAAGCTAAGGACCACCGAGTGGGGTGGCATGGCCTTTTGCGGATAGCCGAGCCGCTTGCCCAGGTACAGCGCCGTGACCAGCGCGCTGACGCCGGAGGTGACGTGGACCACGGTGCCGCCGGCAAAGTCGAGGCAGGGAAACCTGCCGCCCAGCGCCGCGTTCAGCAGGCCGTGCTTGCCCCACACCATATGCGCCATGGGCGAGTAGACGAAAAGCGCCCAGAGCACCATGAAGACCAGCATCGCGGAGAACTTCATGCGCTCGGCGAAGGCGCCGGAGATGAGCGCGGGCGTGATGATCGCGAACATCAGCTGGTAGACCATAAAGGTCTGCAGCGGGATGGTGGCGGCGTAGTCCTTGTCCGGCGTGAGGCCGACACCGTGGAGGAAGGCGTTGTGGAGGTTGCCGATGAAGGCGTTGCCGTCGCCAAACGCCAGCGAATAGCTGATCAGCGCCCAAAGCACCGTGATGACGGCCATCATGGCGAAGGTCTGCATCATGGTGCCGAGGATGTTCTTTTTCCGGACGAGGCCGCCGTAGAAGAGCGCCAGACCGGGGCCGCTCATCATCAGCACGAGCGCGGCGGAGGTGAGCATCCAGGCGTTGTCGCCGGCGGACTGGGCGTTGGCGATCGCCGTCGCGTTGTCCGCCGCGGTCTTTTCCAGGGTGGCGAGGCGATCCGTCGAGGGCGTCGCCGGCATCTGGGCGACAGCCGATCCGATTGAGAGCAACAGGCAAACCAACGCTGCCAGGTAGCCTGCTCGGTAGGAAGGACGGCGGAACCGACGCCAACAACGATCTGCAACAAAGAGCATGCCCATAGGTCCTTTCGCGGATGCCAGCGGCGCAGAAATAGGGGTGTCCGGCCCGCGTGGTCGTCAGGCGGGACAGTCTCCTCAAAGACGTTCGCAGGTTTCGAGGAGGTCAAATTTGGTGCATTTCCGTTTACTGTACAACAGCTTTCCGACGTCGCAACAGGCGTGGCGCGCGAAAGCCGAAACCGCTAGGCTGAGGGCATGTCTGAGCCCACGTCCACCCCAACCCTTGAAGCCGTGCACACCCGTTGGGCCGACGTCCCGGCGGAGCCCATGAACGCCCTGCTGACCCGCGCCTTCATTACCGGATCGCAGGCCATGATCGCCCGCATCGACCTGAAGAAAGGCTGCGTAGTGCCTCGGCACAGCCATGCGAACGAGCAGATTGCGTGGATCGTGGAGGGTGCCCTGGTATTTGCGTTGGGCGAAGAAGGATCGGAAAAGCGTGTAACGGTGCGGGCGGGTGAGGTCCTGGTCATTCCGGGTGGCCTGCCCCATGCCGCCGAGGCCCTGGAAGATACCGTGGATTACGACATTTTCGCCCCGCCCAGACAGGATTGGATCGACAAGAACGACGCGTATCTTCGCTAGATTCCCGTTTTGGCACGGAAGCGGTTCCCTGCATCCTATCTTGGGAAAGAAAAAGCGAATCAACCACGGTGTGAACGCGCGCCTGCGGGGCTGTTTGCTTTAACCTGAGAGAGCAGTGCAAGGGGTACGATGCGTTTGTTTAGCTGGTTTCGGCTCGGTTGCGGTGTGCTCGCAGCCGGCCTGGTGTGTGGGGCGGCGCAGGCCGCGACCTGGTTCCCCCTTGGGCCCTTTGGCGGCAGTGCGCGCTCGCTGGCGACGGATCCGGCCGATTCACGGCACATCTTTTTAGGGACGGCCACGGGCTGGATCTACGATTCGCGTGATGGCGGCGAACACTGGACCCGCGTCGCCCAGATCAGCAAGCGCAATGACCTTGTGATTGACCATATCGTGGTGGATCGCGAGAACCCCAAACGCCTGATTGTTGGCGCCTATACCGTGGACCACATCGATGGCGGTGTGTTCATCAGCGAAAGCTACGGCAAGGACTGGTATAGCCAGGCGGAGATGCGGGGGCAGTCGGTCCGGGCGCTGACCCGCTCCGAATCCGATCCCAAGGAACTAGTCGCCGGAACCCTGCAGGGCATCTTTCGCAGCCCAGACAATGGGATCCATTGGAAGCAGATCAGCCCGGAGGGCAGCGCCGAGATCAAAGAGGTGCAGTCGATCGCGATCGATCCTGCGGATCCCAACGTGATCTACGCCGGGACCTGGCACCTGCCCTGGAAGACCACCGACGGCGGCGCCACCTGGGCCAATATCAAAAAGGGCATCATCGACGATTCGGATGTGTTTTCGATCATTGTCGACCCAAAGAATCCGAAGGTGGTGTACGCCAGCGCTTGCTCGGGTATCTACAAGAGCACAAACGCGGGCGAGGAGTTCGTGAAGGTGCAGGGTATTCCTTCGGCCGCGCGCCGGACCCGCACCCTGGAGCAGGACCCCAGCTATCTCATGGTCGTCTTTGCCTGCACGACCGAGGGCCTGTACAGGACAGAAGATGCCGGGGCCCGTTGGGACCGGCTCACCCCGGACGACGTTGTCGTCAATGATGTGTATGTCGATCCTTCCAACGCCAAGCACGTCCTGATTGCGACCGACCGCGGCGGCGTGTACCGCAGTGAGGATGGCGGCGCGACGTTTGCGTCCTCCAACGAGGGCTTCTCGGCTCGTCAAGTGACCGCCTACACCGCAGACGTAGGGAACAGCGGAACCGTATACGTCGGCGTGGTGAACGACAAGGACACGGGCGGCGTCTTTGCGAGCAGCGACGGCGGCGTGAAGTGGCGTCAGCAGAGCGACGGTTTAGGCGGACGCGATGTGTTCAGCCTGCTGGCGCTGAACGACGGCACGCTTCTGGCCGGCACCGGGCACGGCATCTTCCGGCTGAAAGACAGCTCCTGGGAGGAGTCCGGCGCCCTGGAAGGTGACCTTACCAAGGCCAAAGCCGCCGATGCGCCGAAGACGGCTCCCACACTGCCGGCGCCCACCAGGCTCACCAATCCTTCGCCGCGCAGTGGTACGGGCCGTGCTAAACCAAAGGCCGGCAGTGCGCAGGTAAAGCCCACCCGGGCAAGCGCCCGCAAGCCGCATGGCCACCCATTGCATACCGTCAACAGCCGACGACCGATGATCGGGAAAGGCGGGAAGGCGCATCTGGTGCTGGCCAAGGCAACGGCACATACCGGAGCGAAACTGAAACCCGCGACACGCCCGGTCTCCATCCATGGGCCGCAGGAGGCGAAGGCGAAGCCCCCGGTGGCGAGCGCTGCAGGCATCGCGAAGACAGACCGCCTGGATGCAGTGGTGTACTCCTTGGCGCGCTCGGGCGATGTTCTCTTCGCCGGAAGTGCTGCCGGGCTGTTGCGTTCGGTTGATGCCGGGCAGCATTGGACCGCGATCGCATCTCTGGCGATGCCCGATGTGCATTTCGTGGCGCTGCTGAATCCTGCCAAGGACGCCACGGACGGTTCCGGTGCGGCCATGGTGCTGGCGGGTAGCCTGCAACGGCTGTCGCTTTCGCCCGACGGTGGTTCCACGTGGGACACCGTGGCGCTGCCGGCGGACCTGACGCAGATTGGTGCCGTCGCGATTGACGGGGACAAGAACCTTTGGGTTGGCGGTCGCGAGGGTGTCTGGCTTTCGACTGACTATGGTGCCAGCTGGAAGACGCTGCGCAACCTGTTCTTGACCGAGGTGGACAACATCTACTTCGACCCGGTCCAAAAGCGTGTGCTGGTGACGGCGTCCAACTCGGCAGTGGCGTTCAACGTGAGCGTGCCGGACCACAAGGTCAGCTATTGGGATACCGGCTGGAAACTGCGCTTTGTGCGGCCGGTCGGCGACCACCTGATTGGCGCGACCCTGTTTGATGGCGTGGTGGTGCAGCCGCGGATGGTTGATTCGCCCGAAGCGCCGATTGTGGCAGCTGGCGGCGGCCAGTAACGCCTGGAACTCGCATCCAGAAGCCGGGTCTAGAATCGAATAGGTATGCAGACCCAGAACAAACCTCGGCACGGCTTTCAGACCGATGACCCGGCGTTGCTGCCCATCGCGGACAAGGTCGAACGCGGCGAACGGCTGAACTTCGACGACGGCGTCGCGCTGTATCGAAGTGGCGACATCCTGGCCGTAGGCTGGATGGCCAATCTCGTTCGCGAGCGGATGCATGGGGACCTGGCGTACTTCAACGTCAACCGGCACATCAACCCGACCAACGTGTGTGTCGCGTCATGCCGGCTGTGTGCCTTTGGCCGCAAGAAGGGCGCTGCCGACACTTACACAATGGCCCTGGAAGAGGCCTGGGAGACGGCCGGCAAGGGCCTCACCGAGGCGGTGACGGAGTTCCACATCGTGGGTGGGCTACACCCCGACCTGCCGTTCCAGTACTTCATGGATCTCGTTCGAGGCCTGAAGGATCGCTTCCCACAGGTGCACGTGAAGGCGTTCACCATGGTCGAAATTGCCTTCTTCGCCAAGCGCGCCAAGATGAGCATCGCCGAGGTGATCGAGCAGATGAAGCTTGCCGGTGTGGATTCGTGCCCGGGCGGCGGCGCGGAGATCTTTGCCGAGCGCGTGCGCGCCATCATTTGCGACCACAAGATTGACGGCTCCGAGTGGCTGGAGACCGCGCGCCTGGTGCACAAGGCCGGCCTGCGCTCGAATGCGACCATGCTGTACGGCCACATCGAGACCGACGAGGATCGTGTGGACCACATGCTGAAGCTGCGGGCGATCCAGGACGACACAGGCGGCTTCCAAACCTTCATCCCACTCAGCTTCCACCCCGACAATACCGCGCTTGGTCATCTGCCCAAGTCGACGGGCATGCAGGACATCAAGCAGATCGCGATTGGCCGACTGCTGCTCGATAACTTTGCCCATATCAAGAGCTATTGGCAGATGGTAACGCCCAAGATGGCACAGATCTCGCTGCGCTTTGGCGCCGACGACATCGACGGCACCGTGATCGAAGAAAAGATCTACCATGACGCCGGTGCGAAGACGCCGCAAGGCATGCGCCGACGCGACCTGGAGCGCCTGATCACCGAAGCCGGGCGTATCCCGTTTGAACGCGACACGCTGTATCGCGCGGTGTCGCGCAGCGAGAACAGCTTCACGATCGCAGTGTGATCGCGCCCCAGCATGGTCACTGAAGTGTCGGTGCCGAAGCGGGACGAGGTCGGCCGCGTAGCCGGCACTGGTCACTCAGGCAGCCGCGGGCCACATCTGCTGCTTCGGCATCGCTTTCTGTCCAAAGGCTCGCCCCTCGCAGGTCACTCATCAACTCGATCTCCAGCCGCCCGGCTTTTCCAGCCTCACTCTGAGGCTCGGCACTCGCGATCTCCGCTTCTCGACCCTCCCATGCTGCTCGAAGCTGGGCCAACCGCGCTTCCAACAGCGCGCGATCTTTCGGGTCACCGTACCGGCTCAGCTGGTAGGCGGCCGTCCCGGCGACCTCCGGCGACCCGGTACGGACAACCTCGCGCAGCCATGCGGTAAGTTGTGGCGGGAACTGGGCTTTGCGGGCGCCGAATACCCTATCGATCTGGAAAAAGATGTCGTACTGATGCCAGTCGGTGGTCTTCAAACGAGCAACGGCTTCCTCCGGCGCATACCGCAAGAGTAGGGCCAGTACGGGCCCGTCCCCCTGCGGCGACGTCCACCCTTGGCGCACAGCGGGCAACACGGCGGCTGACGCAAACCGTGCGGCCAGCTGTGCCCGTATCTGCCACCGGTAGCTGGTGTCCGGCAGGCGCAGCATCTCGCTCAGGCAACCGTCGACCTCGGGCACCGTTGCGGAGGGCAGGTCGGCCACGGCCTCCAGCGGAACGACGTTTGCCCGATCGCAGACAGCGCGGATCACATATGGCTTTGCGCCATCCGGATCGAAGCGAATCAGGTCCTTGAGGGCGTCCTTGTCTGTGGCATCTCGCTCGAGCATGGCGCGCAGCGCTGGGATCAGCCGCGCGTCGTGGATGTCGGCAATGCCGGTTTCCAGCAGCATGCGCTGCTGCAATGTGTCCATGTGCGCGAAGTCGTCAATCGCGAGCGGCTTGACCACGGCCATCTGCGCCGGGGTAAGCCCCCGATCTCGGATGAGCAGATAAAGGGCAGCTGAGCGATTCTTACCGGTGCGTGCCGGCAGCGTGCGGATAAGCACGTCCATGTCGGCGGCGTGTTCCTTTGCGGTAGTCTGGACGGCCTCGCTGTGCGGGTCGGGGACGGCCCTCAGCATCGCCCAGCCAGGGAGAGGATCGCCGCGCAGGAGCGCGCGGGTTTGCTGCAGGCCACCCAGGATGCTGAACGATGGCGACTGCGTCGGGTCGGCCCAGGCCTGCTCCAGGAGTGTGCGTTGAAGTTGTAGGTTGCGTGTACTCGCGATAGCCTCGCCGAAACGACCTAACAGATCGCAATCCTCCTGCACGGCAAGGGCGATCTTGGCTCGAAGCGCATCGTCTCCTTCTAAGGAGACGAGTTGCTGCGCCGCATGGAGACGGGCAGAGGAAGAGCGGCCACGGCAGTCTGGCTGCGTGCTGGCGATCTCGGCTTGCAGGGTGCGGACAAGAGCGGCTTCCGCTTCGGCAGGCATGGGCACCAAGTCGATGCCCACGCTGTTGGTCGTTAAAGGGCCGACGTCGGTCATATTCAGCATGCCGGTGCCCGCGGACAGCCGGCGGGTCGTCACCCGGACCACATAGTGACCCGGCTCGCGAAAGACGAAGCCCTGGTTCAGTACCAACGGCACGCGAATGGCACTGCTGGCGAGCGGCGTGGCCGCGAGATAATCGTGGGCGCTCCGGCCCTGCCACTGCACCCAGCCTGACTTCGGGGTGATCTCGACGGAGTCGGCGAGGTCGCCATAGTTTGTCGCGTTGACGATGTAGGCCCCGGCCGAAGCGGGTGGGAAAACAAGGTCGAGTTGAATCGGTTCGCCAAGACGGTATTGCGTCTTGCCGTCGTGCGCCTCCAGGTGGACCTCCGGTGCCCCTGCGGAGGGTGTCTCCGGATCCTGCGCGCAGACGAGTCGGGCCGAGCAAGCGAGCATCACAGCGAGGACGAAACGACGGATTGCGACGGAGGGGAGGATCAGGACACCTCGCTGCCGGTTTAGACGAACTCCGATTGCACTTTGTGCCCGGACCAGGGAGCGGCGAGGGAAAGGGCCATGTGGACCTTCGATTGCGCGTTGCACCTGTTGACGGAAGGCGAGTGAGGACTGGTCCATCGGTGCGGCTAGACGAGCAGGTCACAGCGTGTCCTAATTCAGGTCACGGCGAAGGCCACTTAGGACAGCGGCGACAGCGGTCCAGGGCAGAGACTGTCTACTTGGCGAACAGTTGGCCGAGGTCGGCGAAGGCTTTGAACTCCAGGGCGTTGCCGGCCGGGTCGAGAAAGAACATGGTCGACTGCTCGCCGACCTCGCCCTTGAAGCGGGTGTAGGGCTCGATCACGAACTGTGTACCGGCTACTTTCAGGCGCTCGGCAAGGACTTCCGAGTCGGCTTGGGTGAGCACTACGCCGAAGTGGGGTATGGGAACGTCGTGGCCGTCGACCGGGTTGCTGTGCGCGTCCTTTTGCGCTCCCTTGGGTTTGTAATGAGCGACGATCTGATGCCCAAACAGGTCGAAGTCGATCCAGTGTTCGGCGCTGCGCCCTTCCGGCAGCCCGAGCACCGTGCCATAGAAGTGCCGTGCGGCGGCGAGGTCGTCGACCGGGAAGGCGATGTGAAAAGGGCGGAGCTCGGACGTGGCGCGCGGCATGGACATGTACCGATGCTAGCAACCGGACCCGCAAAGGAGCTAGTTACCAATGTGCAGCGCGCGGTACCGGCGGTAACAACATGAACACAATCAGTGGTTTGGACGAACTTTCGTGGGATTTTCGTTCCCCATCGCGAGCGGATGAGATGAGGTTGCAAGAAGACGCGTGGCGCACTGCTGCTCTGTGCGCGCGACCAAAGGTGAGTAGTGATTAAGATCATCCTCGCGGACAATCAGGCAGTTTTTCGGGCCGGGGCGGCTCGTGTGCTGGCACATGAGAGCGACATCAAGGTCATGGGAGAATGCACGGAAGTTTCGCGATTGAAAGAACTTGTTGGTTCGGTGCAGAACCCTCTTGTCATGGTGCCTACTAGTTTCGCGGCGGACCTTATCGGCTTAGTGGATTGGATTCATGGCGAAGGCGGCCGGGCAATTGTCATCCTTGAGCACGGCGTGACGCTTCCCGAGGGCACAGCACGCCAGGCGGACGGCTTCGTGACCCGCGCCGTGACAGGGCCGCAGCTGATTGAGACCTTGCGACGCGTGGCGGCGGGGGAGCGCGTGCCGCAACGGTCCACCTTGAGCACCATGCCCACGCCGGACCACGCGGGAGCGCAAGTGGTGAAGCGCCTGACGCCGAAGGAACTGCAAATCGTTACGCTGGTCTCAGAAGGTTCGAAGAACCGCGAGATCGCGCTGCGGCTTGGGACCAAGGAGCAGGTGGTGAAAAACTATCTGCGCAGCATCTACGACAAGGTCGGGGTGTCCGATCGTCTGGAACTGGCGCTGTACACAGTGCATCACCGGACCTTGGCAGAAGCTGTAGAACGGGTGCGTGCGACGCTGGCGCGCTCAGCTTAGGGTAACAGCGGCGGCCTACGACCGCCGCTGTTTGAACGACGTTATAGCGGCGGGTGGGCCTACAAGCCCATCCGCTGTTCCTGCTCTTCGGCCTCGTCGGAAACAAAGCCGCGCTTTTCCGCGATGGACTTCGCCTGCGTGAAGAGCAGCAGGTAGTCCGGTCCGCCAGCCTTGGAGTCGGTGCCGCTCATGTTGAAGCCGCCGAACGGGTGGGCGCCGACCATGGCGCCGGTGCACTTGCGGTTCAGATAGAGATTGCCGACCTGGAACGACTCAGCCGCCTGGTCGAGCTTGTTGCGATTGTTGGAGTAGATCGCGCCGGTGAGGCCGTACTCGGTGTCATTGGCGATGTTGAGCGCGTCTTCAAAACCCTTGGCGCGGATGACCGTGAGCACCGGGCCAAAGATCTCTTCCTGCGCGAGGCGTGAGGAAGGAGCGATGTCGGCGATAACAGTGGGAGCGACGTAGAAGCCAGCGTCTTCGCTGGGAACGGCGGCCCCGCCGTTGAGCACGCGGCCTTCACTCTTGCCGACCTCAATGTAGTTCAGGATGCGGTTTACGGCGGTGTTGTTAATCACCGGACCAGAAAAGTAATTCGCTGCCGGATCGCCCGTCTTGATGGTTGCCACGCGCTCGCGTAGCCGATCACAGAAGGCGTCATAGATAGGCTCTTCCACGATCGCGCGCGAGCAGGCCGAGCACTTCTGGCCGTTGAAGCCGAAGGCCGCAGCGGTAACGCCTTCCACGGCGGCATCGACGTCGG
>CAXTRU010000076.1:0-11804 GCA_964246665.1 uncultured Acidobacteriaceae bacterium | reverse complement strand
GTGCTCGGTGCTTGGTGCTTGGTGCTTGGTGCTTGGTGCTTGATGCTTGATGGTTTTGTGGAGCCTTGGAGGTGCTGTTCCTTTGGTAGATGCGAGGTGTTGAGCCTGCGATGCGTGCCCGTCGCAGGCGCTCGCCGCGTGGCACTTCCGATGAATCGCCGGTACTTAGTCTTCGCCACTGAGCACCGACCACCAGGCACCGACCACCAGGCACCGAGCACCGACCACCGAGCACCGAGCACCGAGCACCGAGCACCGAGCAACTACATCCGATACTCCCTGCCCTTCCACGAAATCTTACGGAACACGCGGTGCCGCATGTAGCTGGCCACGAGGAGGTATATGAACAGCGGCAGGCCCAAAGGCGCAATGGCCGACTGCCACAACGGAAAATGTGCCCGCGCGACACGCTGGTAAAAGCGCAGCAGCGTGCGCGCCCACAGCGCCACGATGGCCACGCGCTGCCACATCACGAGGTAGGGCAGCAGCCAGATCAGCAGCGGTAGAAGGAGCAGCAGCACGTCCAGCACACGCCAAAGCGCCAGCCGCAGCGCGTGCGGAAACAGCAGGGCCAGGTTTTTCGTCCAGCCTTCCACCATGTCGGTGAAGCCGCGGTACATGTGGGTGGACAGCGCGTCCGGCGCGTAGCGTAGACGGATGCCTCGCTTGGCCCGCTTGATTGCGTAGGCCAGGTCAACGTCTTCCAGCACGGAGCGACCCACTGCCCGGTGCCCGCCCGCGGCGAAGTACGCGTCGCGCTCCACCATCAGGAACTGCCCGTTGGCCGCGGCGGTGCGCTCTGCCGGATCGTTGACCTTGTGGGGCGGGTACACGCTGGCGAGCTCTGAGAACACAAGCGGCATCAGCACCGTTTGCGCGAGCCCCGTTGTGACCTGCCGCGGTGAGTAGGACAGCAGCGCCACGTGGTTGCGGTCGGCCTCGTGCAGGGCGCGGCGCAGGTTTCCGGGTTCGTGGCGCGTGTCGGCGTCGGTGAACAAGAGCCATTGGCCTTGTGAGGCCTGCGCGCCTGCCCAGCAGGCGTTGGTCTTGCCGGTGAACGCGCGCTGGTCGCCGCGCAGCTCCAGTTCCGGCGCGGCCAGAATCTGGATGCCGGGGTACTTTGCCGCAAACTCAGCCGCGATGACGCGGGTGCGGTCCTGCGAGGCGTCGTCGACGACGAGGATTTCCCAGTCGCGGCCAAGAGCGAAGACCGTGTCGTGCTGGGCGACCAGCGTTCCGAGGCAGGCACCGAGGTTGGCCTCCTCGTTCCGCGCCGGGATAATGACGGAAAGCTCCAGCGGAGCCTTCTCCTTCGGCTCTGCGGCCGGTTGCGGCTTGGGGACGGACCGAGGTTCGTCGTCCGCAAACAGGCCCAGCACGGGCGTGTAGCTGGCGCCCGCCGGCTTACCTGCCCCCTTGTTGTCGACGTCTGACCCGCCTGCACGCACAGCTTCGTATTATAGAAAGCAATGGCATGTCACTGGAAAGCTCGGCCGTGGACCAACGCCCTGGCGCTGGGCGCCGCCCTGGTGCTGGCCGGGGGAGCTGCGGGATGTGATCGCGGCGACCACCCCGAGCAGCTGGGGCGCGTGGCCCCCCTGATCGCGGTCAACGACGGCCAGCATGCGATCAAGCTGCACGATCTTCGCGGACAGGTGGTGGTGCTGAATTTTTGGGCCAGCTGGTGCGCGCCCTGCATCGCGGAGATGCCGTCGCTGGAGGCCCTGCAACAGCAGGTGCCCGAGGTGAAGGTCGTCGGCGTGGCCTTTGATGAAGACCCGGCCACCTACAGCGCCTACCTGTCCCGGCACCCGGTGTCGTTCCTCAGCGTGCTGGATGAGCAAGGCACCGCGCACGCCAGCTTCGGCACGTTTCGGCCGCCGGAGACCTACGTGATCGACAAAACCGGCGTGATCCGCAGAAAGTTCGTCGGCGCCCAGGACTGGACGAGCCCGGAGATTGTGGCGACACTGCGGAAGCTGGCGAGTGCGTAAAGTGGCTGGTGGCTAGTGGCTAGTGGCTAGGTATTGTTCGTTGTCAGGAGTCGAGCAACCCGATGCTGCTGAGACCACACATCAACCTCACCGAGCACCGAGCACCGAGCACCAGCCACTCTGCTAGCATCGTCCCATGACGCAGTTAGACACCATGTACCGCTACGGCCGGCCGCCGGGCGAGGCCACCGGCATGGCGCTGGGCAAGGTGCGCGAGGTGTACGGCATCCGCAACCTATATGTTGACGAAGCCGCGCACACCGTACGGGTGGAATTCGATGCTTCCCGCCTGACCGAGGCCGTGATTCACAGCCTGCTGCGCCGTACCGGGCTCGACCTGATCGAGCGTGTCTCGCTGATTCCCGACCAGCCACCGGCTGAGCCGGCCACCACGCCTGCGATCGCGAAGTAGGGCTCGGATGGCGCTCGCCGTCCGCCTCCCGTGCCAGTCTGCGGCTGTAAGGAAGCAGGCTTGATCGACGGCGGCGCCCTGCGTTATAGTTGTTGTGTTGCCGCCGTGCAATGTGCGCCCGTAGCTCAGTGGATAGAGCAACTGGCTACGAACCAGTAGGCCGGAGGTTCGACTCCTTCCGGGCGCACCATCTCTCCCCCGTACATCGAAATAGCCTACCTCCAGGAAGCTGCATCGTTTGCTGCCTTTCGAGCGTCTATGGGGGTATGATGATTCAGGACTGATTCAGTCTTGATTCCTCTTCGAGGTGCGTGGCTGTGACGGCTTTGAGCGAGATGAAGGTGGGTGGCTCCGGCGTTCTGGAGCGCGTGGATCTCCCGGACGAGATCAGCGATCACCTGGCCCATCTTGGCTTTCTTCCCGGTGCCAGCCTTGAAGTGTTGCGGCGTGCCCCAGCCGGCGATCCGACCGTATATCGCATTGACGGCGTTGAAGTTGGCCTGCGCAACGAGACTGCCCGGCACATCCTGATAGAGCCCGCCCAGGCAGCGCTGATTCCCTCCAAAGCACGTCGATGAGTTGCCATGTTGCAGTTGCGGAACCTGTAGCAGCAGCGCCCTCCCCCCGGACCGGCGTACGCACGGTCGCGCTGGTGGGGCCGCCGAACTGCGGCAAATCCACCCTGTTCAACCGACTTACCGGCTTGCGCAACAAGGTCGCCAACTACCCCGGCGTCACCGTGGAGCACCATTCCGGGCGCATGAAGGGGATTGGTCGGCCCGACCTGACCTGCATCGATCTTCCGGGCATTTACTCGCTCGCGACCTATTCTGAAGATGCGCGGGTTGCCGTTGACGTGCTTACCGGTCGCATGCCGGGTGTGCCGCCACCGGACGTGGTGCTGCTGGTGCTGGACTCCGTGCACATGAACCGGCAGCTGATGCTGGCGCAGACCGTGTTTTCCCTCGGCCTGCCCACCATGGTGCTGCTCAATATGAGCGACCTGCTGGAGCAGCGGGGCGGCAAGCTCGATCCGTTGTCGCTGAGCCATGAACTGGGCCACCCTGTGGCGTTGATTTCGTCGGCCCGCGGCACGGGCATGGACCTGATCTCGAGCTTTCTGCACTCGGTAAGCGATGCCGCGCGTGGACCGGAAGACAAACCACAGCCGTTGCGCCTGCCGGTATTGCAAAGCCCCGCGGCCAGCCGCAAGTGGGCCTCGCAGGTGTCGCAGCGCACCAACTACCAGGCACCGGATGCCCCGCTATGGACCAAGCGGCTGGATAGCGTTTTGCTTCACCGTATCTGGGGACCGCTGATCTTTCTTGCGGTCGTGATTGCGGTGTTCCAGGTCGTATTTTCTCTGGGCCAGCCGCTTTCGGACGCCTTGGGTAAGTGGCTTACCGATGCCGGCGTGCATGTGGCCAACGCCCTGCCGGACAACTGGCTTCGTCCGCTGCTGCGCGACGGCTTGTGGAACGGCGTGCAGTCGGTGCTGGTCTTTCTGCCGCAGATCTTGTTGCTGTTCTTGTTCATCGGCATCCTCGAAGACTCAGGCTATCTGGCCCGCGCGGCGCTGATTGCCGACCGCGTGATGCGCGCCATCGGGCTGAACGGCAAGAGCTTTATTCCGCTGCTTTCGGCGTACGCCTGCGCGGTGCCGGCGATCATGGCGACGCGCACCATTGAGAACAAGCGCGAACGCATCGCGACGATCCTAATTGCGCCGTTTATGACGTGCTCGGCGCGGCTACCGGTCTATACGCTGATCATCGCCGCCTTCATCCCAAACAAACACATCCTGGGCGGGCTGTTGGGCCTGCGTGCGGGCGTCATGCTCAGCCTGTACGCCCTTGGTTTTCTGGCCGCGCTGGTGACGGCGCGGCTGCTCAACAGCTCCGTGCTGAAGGCCAACCAGGCGCCGTTTGTGCTGGAGATGCCGCAGTATCGCTGGCCTATGCCGCGCTCGCTTGCGCTGCGACTGTATGACCGCGGCAAGCTCTTCCTGAAGAAGGCCGGCACCATCATCCTCGGCGTCACGTTCCTGGTCTGGGTGCTGAGCGTGTTGCCTGTGCATCGCGGGCAGTTTGCGGAGCTCGGCCAAAGCGTCATCGGCCATGTCGGTCACTTCATTGAGCCTGTGTTGCATCCGCTCGGCTTTAACTGGAAGATCGGCATCGGCCTGCTGAGTTCCATTGTTGCGCGCGAGGTGATTGTGGGCACGCTGGGCACGCTGTACGGCGTTGATCCGGAGACGCACGCCGTGGGCCTGCAGGCTGCGCTGCGGCATGACATGGGTCTGGGTGGAGCGATTGCGCTGGTAGTGTTCTTTGCCTTTGCGATGCAGTGCACCAGCACGCTTGCCGTTGTGCGGCGCGAGACCAACAGCTGGAAGCTGCCCGCGTTGCAGTTTGCCTATATGACCGGCGTGGCTTATGTGGCGGCACTGATCACCAATCAGGTCATCTCGCGCTTCTTCTAGACGCGTAAGGGATTGCAGCGGGCCAGTTGCGTAGCCGCCATTCGTTCGCGCGAGACCTTACGTTGCCTGTTCTCGCTTTCCGTCGCACTCACGTCCGGCGCAGGTTTGCTGTGTGCGGTGAAGGATCGACGACGTCCCTGAAAGGACCCACAAGCCGCCCCGCATCGCAGTGAAGGCAGGACAGCGATCAGAACTTAGGAGTCGGGACAGACATGTCAACCACGCGCATCAAGACCACACTGGACGCCATTCAGGGCGGCATCAAAAGCTTCACCATCGAGAAGGCCACCAGCAATATCGAAGGCTGGGAAGACTACCTTTCCAAGCACGAGCATGAGGGCGTAAAGAAGGTTCAGCAGGACCTCGGCAAGCTGAAGAAGCTGCTGCACGCCAAGGAACTGGACGGCGAGGCGATCAAGACGTTGGTCACCAAGCTCGGCAAGGACACGGTAGCTGTTGCAGGCGACGAACAGAACGCCAATGCCAAGCACATCCGCGAGCTTGGTGAGGCGCTGACCCAGGCGGCTTCGCAAGAGCAGGAACCCGCACACGCCAAGAAGTAATTGCTTGCAAGGAGCCGCGCAGTGACGCGGCAGATCGAAGCAAAAAGACCCTGCCCGCATGGAAGCGAGTGGGGTTTTGTTGTTATGCTCTTGCGGTTCGCACCCCATCGCACCGTGCTTCGTCGCAGACGCGCTTCACTGCTGTGTGAGCCCTTGGAGGCTCTCGAGACACGAGGCTGCTCGGCGTGACAAGCAGAACGCAGATCCCCTTCGGGGATGACAACAAAAGGGCCAACATCAGACCAACTGCCTAGGCCTACTCCCCGCTCCCTAGTCGCTGCTCGCTGCTCGCTACTCCCTACTCCCTACTCCCTACTCCCTACTGCCTGTCTTTTACTGCTCGCCCCAGCTCAACTTCGACCGCAGCACATTGAACAAGCCATTCTCGCGAAGGCGCAGCAGGCGGACCTTCCGCTCGGAGCGGCGGCAGACGATGCGGTCGCCGAGCAGCAGTTCAACCACTTCCTGCCCGTCCACGGTGATGTAGGTCTCATGCGGAACCACGTCGACGGTCACGGCGATCTCGCTCGAGCCAGGGACCACGATGGGCCGGATGGTGAGCAGGTGCGGGCAAATGGCCGTGATCACTAAGCCATCGACCGAGGGCATCACGATGGGGCCGTTGGCGGCGAGGTTGTAGGCGGTGGATCCGGTGGGTGTGGAGACGATGATGCCGTCGGCGCGAAAGCGTGCGACGAACTGCCCGTCGAGCTCAATGGCGAACTCGCCGATGCGGGCGATGGCGCCCTTGGCGAGCACAACGTCGTTCAGCGCTTCCCAGTGCCGGAAGATGCGGTCGTCGCGGACGAGCACGGTGTGCATCAGGCTGCGGACGTCAAAGACGCCGTTGCCGGCCAGCCAGGATTCCAGCGTGGTGTAGAGCTCGTTCAGCGGCACTTCCGTGAGGAAGCCCAGCGAGCCGAGATTCACCCCCAGCAGCGGTACGTCCGATTGCGCAAAGGCGCGAGCCGCCGAGAGCAGGGTGCCGTCGCCGCCGAGCGTGATGACGATGTCCGGGTTCTGCTCGGCCATCTCCGGGCGCTCCACCGCCTCGTCCTCGCGGTTCAGGTAGCGGGCGCTGTTGAGGTCCAGCAGAAACGTGAACCCGTGGCCGGAAAGCCAGGCGAGAAGGTCGGCGAGGATCTCCTCCAGCTCCGGTTTTTGGGGCTTGGAGATGATGGCGGCAAGCGGCATGCGGGTTTAGTGTACCCGCGATGGGGGCGTTCGGCGGCAGCGAACCTGATTGCAAACGCCGGGTGCGCGGTGTACGCGGAGGAAA
This sequence comes from uncultured Acidobacteriaceae bacterium, assembly GCA_964246665.1. GTDB lineage: Bacteria > Acidobacteriota > Terriglobia > Terriglobales > Acidobacteriaceae > Granulicella. The sequence goes on along the minus strand of CAXTRU010000076.1, from coordinate 5,074 downwards.
CGCGGCATTTGAGGACGAGGCTCGCCGCGTAAACGCCGCGAGTCACAGCGACCGCGGCGTTTGCTTTCAGTCGCCGGAGCCGACGAAGCGGGCATGCAGTAGAAACTCGCGATTGCCTTCCATGCCGAGGATGGGCGAGTCCATCACGGCCAGCACCTGGCCCCGGAGCGAGCGCACGGTGTCGGCAACGCGTTCCACCGCAAACTGCTGCGCTTCGGGGTCGCGCACAATGCCACCCTTGCCCACATGTTCGCGCCCGGCCTCAAACTGCGGCTTGACCAGCACCACGGCTCCGCCCTGCCATGATTCTCCGACCGGTGCCAGCGCGGCGAGCACGGGCGGCAACACCAAGCTGGCACCGATGAAGGAAACATCCATCGCGAAGAAGGTGATGCCTTCCGCACCGGCGACGCCGCGGCCGGCATCGGTCAACGCGCCCGGCGCCAGCGTGCGCGCGTTGGTGCGTTCCATCAGGGTCACGCGTGGGTCGGCCCGCAGCTTGTGCGCGATCTGGCCGTAGCCGGTGTCGACGGCCAGCACGGACGCGGCGCCATGTTGCAGCATGCAATCCGTGAAGCCGCCGGTGGACGCGCCGATATCGGCACAGTGCGCGCCGGTGACGTCGATGTGCCATGCCTGCAGCGCGCCTTCCAGCTTTAACCCACCGCGCGACACATAACGCATATCCTCGCCCAACAGCCGCAGGGCGGCCTCGGCGGCGACGGGCGCGCCGGGCTTGTCCACGCGCTGCTCCCCCACCAGCACACGGCCGGCCAGGATCAGAGCCTGCGCCCGTTCACGCGAGGCAGCGAGGCCGCGCTCCACCAGCAGCTTGTCGAGACGAACTTTGGCGATGGTGCCCATCCGGCAATCTTCAGCATAGGGCAGGGCCGAAAGACGTTCTATGGGCTACACTAACTTCCGTTACTCAACAGCAGTGACCATTGTGTCGGAGACGCTCGCTTGTTCTTCCAATCCACTACGCGCCTGGGTGCGTTGAATGCATAGAGCGATGGACAGGCCGGGCCCGGAGGCCGCGGTGGACGACAGCGTTCTGCTGGAGCGCGTGCGCCGCGGCGATGAATCCGCCATGGCCGCCCTCTATGACCGTTATTCGAGGATCGTTTATTCGGTGTCCCTGCGCGTGCTTCGTGACGTGCCGGCCGCTGAAGACGTGCTTCAGGAGATCTTCATGCAGGTGTGGCGCAATCCCGGCAGCTTTCTGGCAACCAAGGGCTCCCTTGGCGGCTGGCTAGCCGTGGTCGCGCGCAATCGGTCCATCGACACCCTGCGCCGCCGCCGCCCCACCGATCAGGTGGAAGAGGTCGCGCTGGCCTCGCCGTTCAATCTCGCGGAAGAGGCGGAACGGAATTCGCTGATGGAGCGGGCACGCGCGGCGATTGTGCACCTGCCCTCCGAACAGCGCAAAATGTTAGAGATGGCCTTTTTTGATGGCCTGACGCACACCGAGATCGCCGAAGTGACGGGCGACCCGCTGGGCACGGTGAAGACCCGCATCCGCAGCGCTCTGCTTACGCTGAGAAAGGCGTTCAGCGTATGAACTCGACGAATCTGACCAACCTGACAGACCGGCACATTCCCGAAGACGATCTCGCGCTGTTTGCCCTTGCGCTGATGCCGCCGGAAGAGGCCGCCTACACCCAGGCGCACCTGAAGCATTGCGACCTATGTCGCGGCGAAGTGGCCCGCATGCAGGGTGACCTGGTTGCCTATGCGTTCAGCGCCGACATGCAGGACGCCCCCGCCGAGGCGCGTGGACGCTTTCTGGATGCGGTTGCCCGTGAGAAAAAACTGCATGCCCCCGCGCCGGTGCCCGTTGCCGAGCCGGTGCTTGCCCCGCGCAGCAGCAACCTGCTGGATCGCGAAACGCGACGCGAACCCGTTGCCCGGCGCGGCATGGGCGTTGCCGGTTGGGCTGGATGGGTCATTGCGGCCGGTGTGGCCGCGTTTGCCGGCTGGCAGTTCCATGAGCAGCAAGGGTTGCGCGACGAGCTTTCTGCCCAGGCTGCCCAAACCCAGCAGATCAACGCGGATGCGGCCAAGGCACGGCGCGTCTTCCAGGCGCTGACCGACCCCACGGCGATGCAGGTTGCGCTGCACCTTCCGTCCACCGGTACAGCGCCGCCCAAGCCCGAAGGGCACGCGTCCTACAACGCCAGAAGTGGCGAGCTGGTGTTTATCGCGACGCATCTACAGTCGTTGCAGCCGGAGAAAACGTACGAGCTTTGGCTGTTGCCTGCCGTGGCCGGCGAGGCCCCTGTCGCTGCAGGCACCTTCAAGCCTGACGTGAACGGCAACGCCTCGGTCCTCCTGCCCGAGCTGCCCAAGCACATCGCGGCCAAGGGCTTTGGGGTCACGGTGGAAAACGATGGCGGCTCCAAGACACCGACCATGCCGATCGTGCTTTCGGGCACCTAGGCGGAGGTGTCAGCGGGGTTGGAACGCACAATGAAAAGGCCGCCTTTAGGCGGCCTTTTACCTCGGGTACGAACTTGCTTAGGGCTGGCTGACCACCACGCGCACACCCACACCCTGCAGATTGATATGCGTGTCCACGGTGTCCGTGTCGGTTTCGATCACGGTCATGAAGTTGCTGTCCGGCGAAGTCACGTAGACCTTGCCGGTAGGCGTACCCGTGGTCGCGGCAATCGAGTTCGGATGGCCATACACGCAGGCCTGGGTTGCGCCCGTGGCCACTGCCGTGACCGTGCACGTGGGGGTCGCGTTGGCATTGGCTGCCGTTGCTCCCGTGATGGTTGAGGTCACGGTGCCGCTGACCAGGTTGACCGCCGTCACGGAGCCTTCGATCTCAGGGTTCACCGCGTTGTCGCCGCGATTGGCGACGTAGGCCTGCGAGCCGTCGTTCAGCACCGAAACTTGCACCGGGTTGATGCCCACCGGCACGGTGGCCAGCACCTGTCCAAAGCCGACACCGTCGATGGGGTTGGCCGGATTACAGCTTGGGTTGGTGGGCTGGGCAACGGCGTTACACAGCGGAATGTTGACGATGCTGAGATAACCGTTGGCATCGTTGGTCCGCTGGCTTACAACGATCAGCTGGTTGGTCGTGGTCGCGAAATCCGCCCACACCGGCTGCAGCCCGGTGATGCCGTTGCCGTTGGCGTTGTTCAGATCGATCACCGGGTTGGCATTGTCGATGGCGTTATTGGTGACGTTGATCACCGAAACCGTGCCGGAGCCATTATTCAGGATGAAGGCGCGACGGGTGTCTGTCGTTTCCACGCCATACACCGGGTTGACCCCGACCGGGATCGTCGCCGACACCGAAAGGCTGGACGCTTCAATAGCAGCAACCTGCCCGGGATTCGTGCCGCTGCTGATCGCGTAGGCACGCGGCGAGGTATCGGCGCCGACCACGTAGACCGGATTGCTGGCGACGCTGATCTGCTGCTGCAGTGCGGGGCTGCTGGCCGTAAAAATGGAAACGGCGGACGCCGACCTGTCCGGAACGAAGATGCGGGGCGTGCCGTTAAAGGTTAGCGCCGTGAGGCTGGGAACCGCCGCGCCGACAGGCAGCGTGGTTTGCACGATTTGGCTGGCGATCAGCGTGGTCGGCTGCCCGAGCGGAATCGCATCTAGCGCACCGGAGGCGTTCACCGTGAAGCCCTGGGCGCCGCCGGTGGACTCGGCAAAGTACGTCGGGTTCGGGATGATGGCCGGCGTAGAAAGGATCGTATCGCCGAAAACATCCACCGTCGTGATCAGGCCGTTCAGGCCGCCGGTTCCGCTGGGGCCGTTCGGGTTGGACACCGCGAAGGCGTACTTCTGGGGCTGACCAGCCGGGCCGACCGGGTTGATCGCCGCGACCACCGGCCGGTACTGCGTGGCGCACCCGCCCAGGGCGAGCGCCGCGCCAGCGACACATCCCGCAAACAACGCTTGCGGCTTCCAAAAACCAGCTTTCCGGTGCATCCAACGGTGAGGCAAACCTTCTCCTGCGTGCTTGGGTCGAGAGCGCCCAACTGCGCCTTCATTGTACCGTGACCGACGGCGTACCCGTCCGTCCGCCCCGGATTCCGGCCGCATCGTACCGTTCACATGAACGACCCCGCAGCGATCCTCGACATGCTCGGCGGCACCGAACGCGCTCCCCGCACGCTTGCCGTCATCGGGCTTTCGGACGACCCCCGCAAAGCCAGCCACTCGGTTTCCGCGTACATGCAGCGCGCCGGCTACCGCATCCTGCCCGTCAATCCAAGCCTCACCCAGGTCCTCGGCGAGCCCTGCGTGCCCTCGCTCAGCGATCTCCCGGTCAAGCCCGATGTGGTTAACGTCTTCCGGCTGCCGCGTTTCCTCCCGGCCATCGTGGATGAAATGAAGGCGCTCGGTTTGCGCGACCTTTGGGTGCAGCTGGGCATCCTGAACATGGAGGCTGCGCAGCGTGCCGAAGACGCGGGCATCCGGGTCGTGATGGATCGCTGCATCCTGATCGAACACCAGCGCCTGTCCCGCCGCTAGATGGTCTATCCCAGCGCCGCTATGCGCCGGCTGGGGCTCTACAATCGAGGTATGCGCGTGATTCCGTTCCAACCCGGCCGGCAACAACCGTGGCACGTGGTGGTGCTCACGCTGCTCTTCGCTGTTCTTGGGGCCGGCGTACTGCAGGCTCAGATCGTTGAAGTGGGCGATGGTGGACCCGGGCCCGTGAAGGCCCAGCACCTGACGGCGGAGCTCACCACACTGCGCCCGCAGAGCCCGCAGGTGACTCCCGGCGGCACCCTGCAGGTAGGGCTCGTTCTTACGCTTGAAGAAAATTGGCACGTGTACTGGACGAACGCCGGCGACTCAGGCGAGCCGCCTTCGATCAAATGGACGCTGCCGCAAGGCATCAGCGCGGGTGCGCAGCAGTTCCCGCCCCCGGAAAGGCTTCCGCTCGGCCCCTTGATGGACTTCGGCTACGAGCAGCAGGTCGCCTATCCGTTCTCGCTGACCGCCGCGCCCGGACTAAAGCCCGGCAAGGTCCACCTGGACGCCCACGTGAACTGGCTGGTCTGTGCGTCGCAGTGTTTTCCCGGCAAGGCGCACCTCGGGC
>CAXTRU010000075.1:9570-12106 GCA_964246665.1 uncultured Acidobacteriaceae bacterium | reverse complement strand
AGCCTGGCGCCGGGTAGGTTTTTTTGGTGGGGGGGGGGTGGGGGGGGGTGGGCGACCTGCCCGAGGCCCGCCGGCATGTAGGCGTGGCCCTGAAGCAAGGGGACGACGCGGCGTTCCACCGCTTTGCCGGTGAACTCGATGAGAGAATGGGCGATCCGCTGGAAGCTGTGAAGGAGGACCAGCGGGCGACGGAGCTGCAACCGAGCGAAGGCAATTTCCTCGCCTGGGGTGCGGAGTTGCTGCTGCACCGCGCCATTTGGCAGGCCGTCGATGTATTTGCGAAAGCCGCCCAGCTCTACCCAGGCTCCGCCCGCATTCAGGCAGCGTGGGGTGCTGCGCTGTATGCCGGGGCGCGGTATGACGATGCCGCCACGCACCTGTGTGCCGCCTCAGCCCTTGACCCTACCAACCGCGAACCGTACCTGCTGCTGAGCAAGGCCATTCTGGGTTCCCCTGCGCCGCTTGCCTGCGCCACAGACGCGTTCGCTCGTTTTCTTACGCTCTACCCTGAGGACGCCGACGCGAACTTCTACGCGGCAATGCAGGGCTTGCGGACACACAGCCCCGCTGAGGCGCAATCTCCCGCAGTCCTTCTGCACAGGGCAGTGGCCTTGAACCCAAGCTACGCGCAGGCGTGGTTACAGTTAGGCATCCTGGCGACCGCAAAGCATAACAACGATGAAGCTTTGCATGATCTGCAGCAAGCGATCGCGACTGACCCGCAGCTGGCCGAAGCGCACTATCGCTTGGGTGTTCTTTATGATCGCGACGGAAGGCATGAAGAAGCGCAACGTGAATTGCGCATCCACGAGGTGCTAGCCAAACAGCAGGCAGACGCGGTGGAACGGGAACGGCGCCAAGTGAAGCAGTTCACGCTTGTGCCGCAAAGCGATGTCCCGAGTACATCCAGGCAGTGAAGCAGGTTAGACCTTCGCCGTTGATCTTCCCGGGGCAGCTGCAACGATGCCTTGCCCTTCGCGGATGGTGAGAATTTGGTTTGCACGCACATGAGGGAAGCGTTCCACCTTTTGCGTTGTGGGCCAGATGATCTCGATGACATCGACGAGCCTAGCTTGCCCTACGCCGAAGTGCAGCCTTAGATCACTCTGCGACATCACGCTGGTTCCGCTGTGCACTTCATCCATTTGTGTGTGCTGCCCAACGGCGACGCGCGCCCGTGCGCCGATGGCTGTGCGATTGCAATGCGTGCCGATCAACTTCAGCTTGATCCAGTTCCCTGCAGTCGCACCGCCCACATTGTGAAGCAACGAAGGCTCGTCATTCATGTTCAGCACCAACACATCGATACCACCATCGTTGTCGTAGTCGCCAAAGGCAGCGCCACGGCTGGAAAAGTGCTCCGTGATGCCCGGCCCCATCTGCGCGGAAACATCTTTGAAATGGCCGTTGCCCAGGTTGCGGTACACCAGCCGAGGGTTCTTGAAGGTTTGGCCGAAGTGGTATCGATCGATCTCTGGATAGACATGGCCGTTGACCTGCATCAGGTCCATCCAGCCATCGTTGTCGTAGTCGAGAAACCCGCATCCCCAACCCACAAACTGGTCGTTCAGCCCTGTACCTGCTGAGAACGTAAGGTCGGTGTACGTTTGATCGCCCTCATTGTGATAGAGATTTGAGGTGTCATCGGCGAAGTTCGTCTTAAAGAGGTCGAAGTGTCCGTCGCAGTCATAGTCCGCCACACCCACGCCCATGCCCGCTTGTTCGTGGCCGCCATCACTGTACGCGCACCCGGCGCCTACAGCGATGTCCGTGAAGGTGCCGTCATGATTATTTTGGAAGAGCAAACTTGGTTGTGAATCCACCGCGACGTAGATGTCAGGCCACCCATCGTTATCGAAGTCGTACGACACCGCTGTGATGGAATACCGCGGGCCAGGTTTCAGTATGCCTGCCGCACCCGACACATCCGTAAATGTGCCGTCGCCATTGTTGCGATAGAGCAGGTTGTTCCCCGCGGGCAGGCCGCGCGGGCCGCACAGGATGGGAACCCCTTTCCACTGGCAGAAATGCGTGTCGTTGACGGCGGGGATGTCTCCTTGGTTCAACTGCACGTAGTTACACACAAACAGGTCGAGGTGTCCGTCGCGGTTGTAGTCCAGAAAGGTACAACCGGCGCCCCAGCGCAACTTCTCTTGCAGGAGTCCGGCTTCGCGCGTGACATCCGTAAACGTGCCGTCGCCATGGTTGCGAAAGAGCCTGTTCTGCCCCCAATACGTGCAGAACAGATCGTCCCATCCATCGTTGTTGTAGTCGCCTACGCAGACCCCGGTTTGCCACCCGGTGAGGCCGAGTCCCGAGCCCTGCGTCACGTCCGTAAACGTGCCATCGCGGTTGTTCTTGTACAGGTGAGCCGTCGGTGCTTTGCCGGCGGGCCACTGCGTGTCGAGCCGGTTCCCGTTGGTCAGGTAGATGTCCAGCCACCCGTCATGGTCAAAGTCAAAGAAGGCGAGTCCACTTCCTTTGGCTTCCAGGATGGACCGTTTGTGATCGATGCCGCCCCACACGTTCACCGCAT
>CAXTRU010000075.1:0-9560 GCA_964246665.1 uncultured Acidobacteriaceae bacterium | reverse complement strand
GGCCTGCGGTGCCACATCCTGAAACTGCACTGGCGAAGGTGTCACAGCGGTCGGCGATTGAACGGCCTGCAACAGCGCGGGATCGCGCCACCGCCAAAGCGGCTCCGCAAGGGCCTCGGTCAGGGCGCCACCCAGCACAACACACGACGATCCAAGGAAGCGGCGACGGTTGAGAAACATGCCCAGCGATTATAGAGAGCTTGCCTGCACTCGCACGAGACGCCTACGGAAGCTGATCCAACGTTTGCAAGGCACTCAGCGCAGCCTTGCTCTCCGGGTGCACACGGAGCAGGTCCTGCAAGGCTGCACGCGCCTTGGCCTTCTGTTGCTGCAGAACGTAAAGCCGGGCGAGGTTCAGGTAGCTGCCTTCGTACCCGGGCGCCAGCCGTACCCCCGTTTGAAATTGCTGCTCCGCCGCCCCGAGCTGCCGCTGACGCACCAGCAGGACACCGTAGTTGTTCAGGGCTTCAGGATATGCAGGACGCAGTTCGAGAGCGCGCTTTAAGTAGGTTGACGCGGTCGCGAGATCGTCCTGTTGCGCCGACAGCATGCCCAGGCTGTAGTTCGTCTCCGGGTCGTTGGGCTCCAGCTGCAAAGCGCGTGTCAGGTTGGTTTGGGCATTGGCGTAGTCGCGTTCGTGACGGTACAGGTTCCCGAGATTGACAAGCGCCGTCACGTAGCCGGGGCGCTGTTCCAGGGCGCGCTGGAAGTTCCGCACAGCACCGTCAGGGTGGTTTTGTTGCGCGGCGATCATGCCCAGGTTGTTCCATGCTTCCGGGTAGACCGGCTTCAGTTCCACCGTACGCTGCAAGTGTTGCTGCGCTTGCTCCAAATCGTTTCTGCGCAGGCTCAACGTGCCGAGGTTGTAGTGCGCCTCTGCGTCGTCTGGCCGCTGACGTAGCACCTGCTGGAACGAAGCGGCTGCTTCGTCGAGGTAGCCATGCTGGAACATGGCCACGCCATAGGTGAAGTCGTTGCGACGGAAATCTCCGTGGTGCAAGGTTCCCGGAAACGGAAGCGCCGCTTTGACGCGGGCCCCGGGTGTACGCGGGATAGAGTCCACATCGGCGAGCACCGTTTCTCGCTGCAGCGGCCCCTGGTACACCTTCACGATCATGCCGTCACGATCCAGCAGAAAGGACACCGGCAAGGGAAGGTCTGCCCGACGATCAAACAGGTAGCGGAAGATGATGTTGTAAACGCCCGCTACGGCCTCTGTGGCGAACAGCACCGGAATAGCAAGGCGTAGGCGGGAGACCGCCGTACGTGACGGGTCGCTGCCTACGTCCATGTTGAGCGCGACAACCTGAAGGCCTGCTGTCCCCTTCGCGTGTACGCTCAAGGCGGCGAGCTGATCGGCATAGCCAGTGGCCGTCGTTGACCACAGATGCAGCAATACCGCGCTTCCCCGCATGGAATCAAGCGATACTGTGGCTCCAGTCTGGTCCGGCAAGCGAAAGCCGGGAGCCTCCAGCGGATCCAGCAGCCATGTGCTGAACGCAGCCGGAACTTGCAGCGCCGGTGTCGCTGGCGTCGGCGTGGGGGCAGTGGCGTACGCCGTGGGGCCAAACGGCGTGGCCTGTACGGCGGCCTGTCCTTCCACCAGGTTCACGCGAGCGTTGCGTGGAATCTCCGCGAAGGTTTGCACCAGGCCGCTGGGCCAATGCACGGTTGCTGTGACTGAGGCGCTGCTGTTTCCAAGCCCGAAGAACAGCTCCTTCGTATGCTGGGCTAAAAACCCGGATCCCGCCTGCAGCCAACGGGTTTGGTGCAGGGTGCCGGCCTGCAGAACGACCTTGGTCCCAATCGCGTCACGGTTGCTTTTTGTTCCTCGCAGCCGAAGAGCAACACTGTCGCCCAGCGCATGCATGCCGTTATGGAGGACGCGTAGCTGAGGTGCGTTGCGGTTCTTCACCACCACTTCAAGGCGCCCGTCACCGTCGAAGTCCGCCAGCGCAAACGAGCGCCCATCTTCGAGGAAGTCCATGCCGAGTGCCCCGGCAACGTCGCAAAACGTACCATCGCCGTTGTTCGCCAGGAAGACGTTGCGTTCCGCTCCGTTCCATGCGGAATCCGAGCGGATGAGCTCGTTCAGGGCGTTCCACCCGCGCTCATACCCTGGCGAGGGCGAGGCGTTCTCCGGAGATCGCCCGACAATCTGGCGCCAAAAGAAGCTGTCCAAATCGCCGCGCCGGGCCGTGGTGTCCGCTGATAAAGGCTCCGCTCCGGCCGCTGTGATGTAGCCGTTGGTGACGTACAGGTCGGTGTACCCGTCGTGATCGAAATCCCAGAAGTCCGAGCACCACGCCCAGCGTCCCAGGTCGGCCCCGGCCGCCTCGCTAACGTGATGAAACGTGCCTCCTCCCTGGTTGCGGTAAAGCGCGTTTCCTGTTGCGTGACGCCGGTACAGGTCACGTACGGCAGGCGAGGCTGCTGCGTGGAACTGCGCCTGCTGCGATACCCGCTGGCCGGCGGCCGACCACATGTTGGCGGCGTAAAGGTCGGCGAGACCGTCATTGTCGATGTCAGCCCAACTGGCGCTCATCCCGGCACCGACGTCCTGCACGCCGGCAGCCTCCGAGACAGCCTGGAAGGTGCCGTCGCCGCGATTGCGGTACAGGTTATTCCGACCAAAGTCGTTCACCACGTACAGGTCCGGTGCGCCGCTGCCGTCCACGGTTCCCCAGGCACACGCAAAGCTGTAGCGATCGTTCTCCGCGGTGAGCCCGGAGGCTGCGGTGCGGTCCACAAACGTGCCATCACCCTGGTTTTGCATCAGGAAGTTGGGCGGTCCATTGCGGGCGTCAAAGTAGGGCGCGGGGTAGTGGTACTGATCCAGACCGAGATAGTAGCTGTAAAGGCAGAAGTACACGTCCAGCTTGCCGTCCCGGTCATAGTCGGCCAAAGCCGCATGGGTGAATGTGCCAAGGGGCGGCTGGGCGAAACGGAACGCACCTTCCTTAAGTGCGAAGGTGCCATCCCCCTGGTTGAGAAACAGCAACGGACCGCTTCCGCAGACCACAAGAAGATCCTGCCGTCCGGAGTTGCGGAAGTCGGCAAAAAGCGCGCAGGCAGCATTGTCGAGCACGCCGACACCCGCCTTTTCGGTCACATCCTCGAAGCTGCCATCGCCACGGTTGCGGTACAGACGATTGGGCAGCCCGGCTGGTTGTGAGACGTACAGGTCGTCGCGTCCATCGCCGTCGAAGTCCCCTGCGGCGATGCCATTGTTGCCGTAAACGTCGATGCCGCAGGCACCATCCAGCACCGTCCGCCAGCCGTCCGTTCCGCGCATCAGCTGCTCCGTGTACGACGAGGTGCCGCCGAGTGCCTGCCGTGTGACATCCACGAAGCCGGGACCTTGCAGGGTCGCGCGGATCTCCTCGATGGCCTGGAACCGTGAAAGCCGCCAGGCTGATGTGCCGGCAGACCCAGCTTGTTTGCGCCAACTCATCAGCCAGCGGCCGTTGGAGTGTTCGCGATTCTCACCGCTATGGGTCACCACGCTGTACCGCACAGAGCACTCCGCGGTAAGGGGCGACGTGCCGGCCGTGTCGAGCGAGGTGATCGCGAAATCAGCAGAAGCCACGCTCGCCTGGGGTCCGATCCAGCCGGCAAACTCCTGCAAGAAAGCGCCACCTGATCGCATGGCCTCAGGAAACGTCCTGCGGACGGACCTCAACCCGCTGGCCTGCCGAAGCGAGGTTTCGCGCAACGCGGCAAGCCCACTCGTCTGCAGCGCAGGGTCCAGGGTGTTTTGAATCGAGGCAAGGTCACCGCGACGCATCGCCTCGCTCCACGCCTGCAGCACCAGGCCGATCTCGTCCGCGTACACCTCGGTGACAAAGCCATCCCGTTCTGGGGAGACCAGCGCCAGCACATCTTCCAGGGGCGACCCTACCGGATAGTGCGGTCGGTACCGGCTGCCTGCCAGCAGAAAGTTGTCGCCGGAAAGAACAGACCCTGCGGCACACGGTACGGGGTGGGCAAACAGCGGTGCCGCCTTCAGCAACAAAGGCGCTGCGCTGAGCTGCTTCAACAGCTGGCGTCGGCTAACGACTTTGGGCTTGGATGGAGGTACATGCATGCGTTCTACTGCCTAGGGAAGCTGGCACGATGTCCCGATCACTATAAGCGACCACGGCGTCCTCTGTTTTGCGCCCGAGCATCTGCGCAGGTGTGCAGCCTCTTCTGCGCGTTGAACAAATGCGGACCGTGGAAGCAGTCCTATTTCGTCATTGACAATCCTGCCTTGCGCTCCTAGGCTTCTCCGCACTGAATGATCTGCTGTTTTCGTGTAGCGGCTTTCCTGGCAGCCAAGCGCTTTTAGAGCGCGTTCTGCATGGGTTTCAGAACGTCTTGGAGGCATCTGCATGTCCGCAGTCCAGTACCGTTTCGCGTGGTTCCGCCGGTTCACCCCACTTGTCGTGTTTCTCGTTTGCTGCCTGATCGGAGGCACGCCACGTGCATGGGGCCAGGTCGATCAGGGGTCCATTACAGGCATCGTGCAGGACTCCACAGGTGCCGTGATCCCCAACGCCAAGGTGACCCTGACGAACACAGATCAGGGCATCACCCTTGAGACCCAATCCAGCAGCAACGGTAACTACACGTTCTCGCCCTTACGCGTCGGGCACTACAAGGTTTCCGTTGCGGCGCCCGGCTTTTCGACCACGGTGCAGGAAGCACTGACGGTGGCCGTTGGCCAGGAGCTCCAGGCGAACATCACGCTGCGACCCGGCGCTGCGGGGGAAGAGGTCACCGTATCCACCGCTCCCCCACAGCTGCAGACCGATGAGTCCTCCGTGGGTCAGGTGGTAGACGAGCACGCGGTGGAAAGTCTTCCACTGAACGGCCGTAACTTCACCTTTCTTGCGCAGATCAGCGCAGGCGTGAACACATCCCAGGCCGATACACGCGGCAACGCCGCTTCCGGTGCCTTTACCGCCAACGGCCTGCAGTCGTCGCAGAACAACTACCTTCTGGACGGCATCGACAACAACTCCAACGCCGCTGACTTCCTGAACGGCACCAACTTCGTGATTCTGCCTCCCGTGGACGCCATTCAGGAGTTCAAGGTGCAGACGGCAGACTTTAGCGCTGAGCTTGGACGAGCCGCCGGCGCCGTTCTGAACGCTACCATCAAGTCTGGAACCAATCAGATCCATGGCACCGTGTGGGAGTTTTTCCGCAACGACAAGCTGGACGCCGCGGACTGGTTTGAAGACAACAGCGGCATCAAGAAAGGTGAACTTCGGCAGAACCAGTTCGGCGGAGCGATCGGCGGTCCGATCCTGAAAGACAAGCTCTTCTACTTCGGCGACTACGAAGGTCTTCGCCGCGTGCAGGGCACCGTGCTTTCCGGCACCGTTCCCACATTGACCGAGCGAAACAGCAACTTCACCAACCTGTCTGACCTGATCACCGGCCAGTCAGGAGCCGCGCACGTGGATGGTGTTGGCCGCGTCATCCCATTCGGCACTGTGCTCGATCCGGCGACGACGCGCGTGGTCGCAGCGGGTGCTGTTGACCCGGTGAGTGGACGTCAAAACAACAGCGCAAGCTCGGTGGGCTTGCGCGATCCCTTCGGAACCTGCGCACCCAGTACAGCGAACTTCGCTACAGGCAACTGCAATCTGAACCAGATCCCGGCAGGGCGCCTTGACCCAAATGCGGTCAAGCTGATGAATCTTTACCCAACGCCGACGGTGAGCGGCTTCAGCAACAACTTCACCAGCAGCCCGTCGCTGTATGAGCACCGCAACGCCTTTGACGCGCGGGTTGACTACAACATCAAGTCGTCGGACCAGGTGTTTGCACGATTCAGCTTTGCCGACGACCCGAACTTTATCCCTGGCATCTTTGGCGGCGTCGCCGATGGCGGCGGGTTCCAGCAGGGCATCCAGACCGCACGCTCCGAACAGGGTGTGGTGGCCTACACGCACGTCTTCAGCCCCAGCGTCGTCAACGTGGCGCGTATCGGCATCAACCACCTGCACACCACGCGGTTTGGCCCGTCCGCAAACGCAACCGGGATTCCTGCGCAGTTCGGGATCCAGGGCATTCCGCAAGCTGCGAATAACGGCGGTTTGCCCTCGATCAGCATCTCCGGCCTGAGTTCGCTGGGCAGCAACGACTTCCTGCCCTCCGATGAAGTCAGCCAAACGCTGCAGGTCGTCGACGACTTCACCAAAATCTACGGCAAGCAGAGCTTCAAGGTTGGTTTCGAATACCAGGATGTCCACTTCAATACGCTGCAGCCGGCCTATTCCCGCGGTGAATTCGACTTTACGGGCAACTTCGAAGGCGTTCCCGGCCAGGCTGGCGATCAAACCGCCCGCGCTCAGTTCCTGATCACGCCCACAGCGGCTACGGTTCCGGGCGGCGTGAGCTATGTGGGCGGCGCTAACCAGGTGCAGGCCTCCAACATCAGCAAAACCTACGACGCCCGTTCCTACTACTCCGGATACCTGCAGGACGACATCAAGTTCACCCCGGCCCTGACGTTGAACGCCGGCATTCGCTACGACTACTTCAGCCCCATCAGCGAAACCAACGGGGCCCAGGCTAACTTTGTGCAGACGGGTGGTCCTCTGGGGGGGCCAACGTACCTGATCCCTGCCTCAGGAAAAACGCCTCGGGCGTTGAGTTCCACCGCGAACAACCCGGCGCTTGCAGGCAACGGCTTCCTTGACCTGCTTGCTAAGGACGGCATCACGCTTTTGCAGACGGATGCCTACGGCAAGGGTCTGACGCAGACCTCCAAGAACAACATTTCGCCGCGTGTCGGTCTCAGCTACCAGGCAAACCCGAAGCTTGTTCTGAGGGCGGGTGCCGGTCTGTTCTTCAACGCCTTTGAGAATGCAGGCTTCGGGCCCAACATCGGCAGAAACTATCCCTTTGCGTACAGCTTCAACTACCAGGGCAACGGGTCCGATGTCGCGCCGTTCAGTTCCGGCGCCAACCCCTATGCGAGCTGCGCCACCGCGGGCCCCGGCGGCAGCGCAACGATTGGTTCCGGCCTTTCCTGCGTGGCCTTTACACCGCTCGCCGTCAACGCGTCGGGGCTCGGCCTGCAGGGATTGCAGTTCAACTTCAAGACGCCCAGCACCATCAGTTCCAATGTCACCGTCCAGTACGGCCTCACCCAGAACCTTTCGGCGCAGGTTGCCTACGTCTATACGCACGGCAACCGGCTGCAGGTGGGCATCGGTGATAACAGTCCAACGCAGCTTGTGCCGGCCAACATCCCGCTGATTCGCAACCCCGCACTGCCGGATAGCCCGACCAATCATAATTACGTTCCCTTCCCTGACTTCGGTCAAGGCGCCAGCTACCAGCAAAACCTGGGCTCCAGCGTGTACAACGGGCTGCAAACAAAATTGGAACAGCGGACCTACAAGGGCCTTTACACCCTGGCGACCTATACCTACTCCAAAACCTTAACGGACGCGGCGGACCTGCTGAATGGCGGCAGCCAGGGCGGGTATCGCGCCCCTTGGGTTCCGGGGTTGGGCACGCGCTTCGACTGGGCTCTTGCGGCCTTTGATATCCGGCATGTCTTCCACCTCAGCGGCGGGTACGAGCTGCCCATCGGCAGGGGCAAGCAGTTTCTCTCCCATGCGAACCGGCTGGAAGACGGCGTCCTCGGCGGATGGAGCGCGAACTACCTGGTCACCCTGCAAGGTGGCCAGCCGATCAATATCAGCTGCCCCACCGCAACCACCTCTGGAACCGGTTGCAACGCTCTTCTGGTCCGGGGGCAAGATCCGAAGCTTGGTTTGCATACCGACAGCAACGGGAAACTCAGCTTCTTCGGCAATCCGGCTGCGTTCCAACAACCTTGTTTGCTTGGCCAGAACGGACCGATTCCCAACTCGACACCGGGCTGTATTCCGCTGGACGGCGTTGCCGCCCTGGGCAGCACTCCTGGCCAGATCTACGGGCCGAACTTCCGTCGCTTCGACTTCTCCCTTTTCAAGGTGTACAAGTTCACCGAACGCACCTCCTTGCAGTTCCGCTCGGAGTTCTTCAACATCCTGAATCATCCCAACTTCAACGCTCCCGGTTTCGGTGGCAACGGTGTGGTGGCCATCGGCAACTCGCTCAACTTCAACAGCTCAACCTTCGGCGAAATTGGCTCCACACGCGACGCTCCCTATGACCCGCGTCAAATCCAGTTTGCTTTGAAGGTGTACTTCTAACAGTGCGCTCCGGAAACGCAAGGGGGTGGAGCCTGCATCATGGGTTCCACCCTTTGCTATTTTTAGCCCCGTAAGACTAGGCTGAGTCAACGATTCGCGCATCTCGCGAGTATGCGGCAACTTTCTGGAGTCCTCCTTGGGGATCATGCATCACGCGTTTTGGCTCCTCCTCACGCTGCCAGCGGTGGCGCAGGGAGCCGCGGTCGCAAATGGAGCGCAGCCGGCGAGTGGACCTTTTGAGCGGGCGTATCAGGCCTACCGCGACGGTCGTTTTGCGGAGGCATCTTCCGAACTGAAGGCGCTCGCTGCGCAATCTCCCAGGAGCTTCGAAACGCATGAACTGCTCGGGCTCGTTTGCGCGGCGGAAAATAAGGATACGGAGGCCACCGCACAGCTTCGACAGGCGGTAGAGCTGCGCCCACAGTCTGTGGCAGCGCACAACAATCTAGCCACCAGCCTTGTGCGTCTGGGTAAACCTGCCGAGGCTGAAACGGAATGGAAAAAGGCGCTGGCAATACAGCCCAGCGACTACACAGCGACGCGCAATCTGGCGCGCCTATATCTTCGGCAGGAAAAGCCGGACGCCGCCCTGCCGTTGCTCGTGGCGGCACATGCGCTTCAGCCTGAGGCGCGAGACAACACGCTGGATCTTGCGCGTGTTGACCTGTTGACAGGTCACCTGAGTGACGCGCGTGCGCAAGCGGAAAACCTGCTGCAAGGTGGTGAGAGTGGCGACCTGCACAACCTGCTTGGCGACATCGCCGAAAAGCAGGGCCGGTATGTCGAGGCCGCCAACCAGTTCTCCGCAGCCGCCCACCTAGACCCCAGTGACGACAACCTGTTCGCCTGGGGCAGTGAACTCTTGTTGCACCGTGCGTATGAGTCGGCGATCGCGGTGTTTCAGGACGCCACGGAGCGCTTCCCGCAGTCGCCGCGGCTTTGGGTCGGACTTGGGATGGCCTTGTATTCACGCGGCGAGTACCAGCCTTCGATCCACGCGATGCTGACCGCTGCTGACCTGAACGCCACCGATCCGCGATGCTACTTTTTTCTTTCCAAGGCGTATCTCAGTTCCCCCAGCCAGGCCGACGCGGTCATTGAGCGCTTCCGCAAATACGCTGCCCTGAAGCCGCAGGACGCCAAGGCGCAGTTCTACTACGCGATGAGCTTGTGGAAGGGACGCCGCATGAACACGGCAGAGATCGACTACGGCGTTGTGACAACTCTGCTGCAGCGGTCCATTGCGCTGGATGGAACCAACGCCGAGGCACATCTGCAACTGGGGATCTTGTACAACGAGCAACACCTGTACGAGAAAGCCTTTCCCGAATACGAGCGCGCGTTAGCCCTTCAACC
>CAXTRU010000074.1:0-12248 GCA_964246665.1 uncultured Acidobacteriaceae bacterium | reverse complement strand
CCCGCTCTCTGTCGCGGGCGAGGATGTCTGGAGCGTGCTGGCCGCCGAGGCCCAGGGACTTCGCCCGCGTCAGCGGGGAGAATCGCCTAGGGATGTGAACGACATCTTGTCGCACCCGCCCTATAACACGCCTGATGCCAACAAGCCTCTCTTCCCAATCTTCCCAACTCCCTACTGAAGGTGGTCAAAATGAGGCGTTTACTGCTCCTTTTAATGTTCGTGATGACGGAGATGTGTAGAGGGCAGAGCGCGGTGGTGCTCAAGTCTGCCATAGCGCCTCATTATCCCCCTCTCGCGGTCGCTGCGAGAATTGCCGGACACGTTACAGTGCGAATCGCAATCGATGCAAGAGGTGATGTTGTCCGAGCTGAAGCAATTACCGGACCCCACGCCTTAAAACAGGCATCGGAAGAAGCCGCTAAACAATGGAAATTTCAGCTTGTAACAGGTGGGCAAAGAAAGGCTGATCTTGAGTTCGTCTACGTGCTGTTGCCTGAAACCAAAGAGGCCGAATATGAGGTAAGCTTCAGTCCGCCCTTAGGGGTCACCGTTGAGAAGCATCCTCCTGTCGAATCAGTGAACTACGGCGCAACTCCCGGCAGCGATTCAGGTGTGAGGCCCAAGACCGTCTGTCGTACTCAAGATCCGCCTACGCCCTAACGACATGACATAGATTCACTTCATGTACGACTGAGTCCCACGTTTGTGCTGGATTACTTCGGCGCAAAGTACTTGTCAAGTGTCATAGGGCGCTTTAGTCCGCCGGACTGGGATGATGAGCCGACGCCCGTTCCGTCGCTGATCTAAGGAACCCACAGACACTCACTCTCTACTTTAAGGCAGGAACAATTCCCTGCGGTATGCCGATCCTGACGGTCACGACGTGAACGTCTGCACCAGCGATGGGAACGGTGACCAGCACTGTTCCCTCATCAGCATTAAGCAGTATCAACAAGGGCAGCAGTGGAACAATGGTGGCCTGAACGTGCCGTCTCTGAATTCGTTTGGGACGAACAGGCGGGATTCGATCAGCTTGCGAATACATGAAGGATGGTCTCGGCTGCAACTGCGATCTATGCTCGAGCCTACGCCGGAGCGTTCGTAGCAGCGCGAGGTTGGCTGCTGGTGGCGAGGTCCTGCTTGAACGCGAAAAGAACGGCGAGTCATTTTACGACGAGAACAGGTGCGTCAGTTAGCTCGTTACATCACCAGTTCGGCGGAATTATGATCATCGGCGCGCTACCAAGCGATGACATCCGCGGTCTGGTGACCGGCAAAATCGACCAGCTCACCGGATGAAGGTTACCCCTCTCAGGGGGGCTCTGCTCCGTCGTCTCGCCTCTATGTCGAGCAGCTCACTCCCATAGCGAGCGCTGACTTTGAAGGGCAGCAACTTCTTTTCAGTTCGATACCGGCAACAATGGTGCGGAACTCACAGCCACGTTCAAACGTTGATTCCAAACCTTCGTCGTAAGCGTGCGGTCTGAACCGTTGGGGCGTGGGGGTGTGGCATTCGATGTGCGGTGGTTAAGAGTGTAGTTTTCAGAATTATTGGTCGTAGCCTATCAACATTAGGCTGTCGTAGGCTGAGCTCGTGAGAGAGCCGACCTAACGGAGGTAGACGTGAGCTAGCCCTCTCCCGGTACCGGCTCATTTTGAGGCGCACCTGGTGCAGGGAGAGGAGCTTCGATCAGCCGTAGAGCAGTCCGGAGTGAGCTTTCGGACCTTGCAACCCTGGGTCGCGCGATACCGGAGGCATGGGCCGACTTCCCTTGCTCGGCAGGACCGCGGCGTTCGCCGCAGTGAGGAGATGGCGCGCTTCCCGCAGCTGTACTCACGAATCGGCTTCGTCCTTGAGTTTCGACCACTTGCCGCAGCCGAGGTGCAGAAGCTCCTCTGGACCGGCTGGACACCGTCCGGCGTCACCTTGCCCCGCAAACCACTGCGGACCGAAGTTCTGGCAGCAATCATCCGCATGACCGGTGGGAACTTCCGGCTACTGGATCGTCTTTTGGCTCAGATCGAACGAGTACTAAAAGTGAATTAAGCACCGGAAGTGTCGCTCGACATAGTCGAGGCTACACGCGAAAGTCTGGTCATCGGTCAGGCATAACGGCCCAGAGGACGACAGAATACGCTGAGGACTACGACAATATCTCTGAAAACAACACTCAGCAGGAACGGGCGCTCTTCGACACCCAGCAGTTCGCCACGGCGGTTTACCACTCCGAGCTGACCTTCCGCCTGCGCAACCTCGGTTATGAGCTCGAGGCCGGCCGAAGCGGTGCTCCCGAGATCAAGGGTTTCACCCGCGAGTACCTGGACGCCTCCAGCCCGCGCTCCCAGCAGATCCGCGAGTACCTCGAGGCCAACGGCTTCAAAGGTCCTGAAACCGCCCAGATCGCAGCGCACGGTACGCGCGACGGTAAAGAAGTCCTCTCCACGGACCAGGTAATGGCGGCGCACTACAAGGTCGCGGAGATGCACGGCAACCAAGCCGCTCGCATCGTCGCCGAGGCCCGGGAGCGTGCCCAGACGCAACCGGAACAGCGCATCACTGACGCTCAATACCGCGCGCAGCAGGCGGTCACCTACGCCAAGGAACGCGGCTTCGAGCGCGAGGCTGTCTCCGATGAGCGGCTCCTCATGCGCGATGCCCTCCGGCGTGGCATGGGCGACGTGACCTACCCGGAGATCCGGAAGAACTTCGATCAGCGCGTCTCGGCTGGCGAGTTCCGCAGCGTCGATGCTTCCAAGCACGCCACCGGCCGGAACTTCACCACCCCGGAGACCATCGCCATGGAGCGCCAGGCGGTCCAGAGCCTCGCGTGGGGAAGGAAACGATGGATCCCATCATGCCCGGTGAAGCGGCCCGGGAGCAGGCTGCTACCCGGCCGCAACTCAATGAGGGGCAGCGGAAGGCGATAGAGGAGATTCTGACCTCGCCGGACAGGGTGCATGGCCTGCAGGATCTCGCTGGGACCGGAAAGACGACAGATCTCCGCACCATCCGCGAGGGAGCCGAGCGCCAAGGCTATGCCGTTGAGGGCTTCGCTCCCACCTCTAGACCGCGAATGAGCTGCGCGATGCCGGGATCTCCGCTGAAACGCTGCAGCGCTTTCTGAAGCAGGGCGGGCAGGAGCGCACGGCTGGCGACCCTGCCAGCCGACATCTCTACATGCTGGACGAGTCCTCGCTTGCTAGCACTCGGCAGATGCGAGACTTCCTCGCCAAAATCGGCCCGCAGGATCCTGTCCTCGTCATTGGCGACACCCGGCAGCACCAGGGCGTAGAGGCCGGCAAGCCCTTCGAGCAGATGCAGGACGCCGGCATGCGCACCTCCCGGCTCGACACTATCGTCCGCCAGCAGGACGCGAGCCTACTTGCTGCGGTCGAAAAGCTCACCCGCAATGAGACCGCCCGAAGGCGTCTTCATGCTGAAGGAGCAGGGGCGCGTCCGCCAGATCGTGGACCGGGAAGAACGCATCAGCGCCATCGCGAGGGACTATGCAGCCAAACCGGAGAACACGATCATCGTCTCTCCCGACAATAAGAGCCGCCGCGAGCTCAACACAGCCGTCAGGGCGGAGCTGCAGCGCGCCGGCTCCGTTTCCTTCGAGGAGCAGCACCTGCCCACCTTGATTCCTCGCTCCGACCTCACCGGCGCCGGCGACGTGCTCCATTACACGGCCGGGAGCAAGGACCTCGGCCTCAAGCGCGGCAGCTACGCGAACGTCACGACCGTGGACGCCGAGGCCAACCGGATCACCGTGCGCCGTGAAGACGGCCGCGAGGTGACCTACGATCCAAAGCGCCTCCAAGGGGTGACTGCCTACCAGGAGATCGGCCGCGACTTCGCCAAGGGCGACCGGATCCAGTTCACCGCACCCGTGAAGGATCTCGGCGTCGCCAATCGTGACCTCGCCACCATCGTTCGCCTGGATGGTGAAACAGTAACGGCGAAGCTCGACGGCAAGGATGGCGAGGGCAGGGAAGTTAGCTTCGACGCACGCAAGATGCGGCACTTCGATCACGGCTACGCCGTCACCTTGCACAGTTCGCAGGGCGTCACCGCAGACCGCGTGCTCGTGAACATGGACACCCGCGCACACCCGGAACTCATCAACACGCGCTTCGCCTACGTATCCGTCTCGCGCGCTTCACAAGACGTCCGGCTTTACACCAGCGACGCCGAGCTGCTGGGCCAGAAGCTCAGTCACGACGCTTCGAATACGTCAGCCGTTGACTTTCGCCAGCAACAGCAACCTACACCGCCAACGCAGCCCAACCGCAAGGAGAAGACCATGGAACAGGACCAGGAGCGCGGCTTCCGTCCGGAAGATCGCAGCAAAGAGGCCATCCGGGAACGGGCTTACACGCCCGCCGAGCATGAGCGGCACTATGCTCCCCTCAACCGCGAGCTGCATCCCGAAGATGCTCGGCACTTCGGCTGGCGGGCGGAGAACGGCACCGTGCAGACTTATCAGCACAGCGGCACCCAGCGCCACATCCACATCGACGGCCCGAGCGGGCGGTTCTTCGACCAGCAGAAGAACCCCATCACCCAGGAAGCCGTGCTCGATCGCGCGATGGGGTCGGCAATCACAACGCAGCACAGAACAGTCAGGCTCAGGAAGCCGCGCAGCAGCCCAGCGTGAACGGGGAAATCGGCTCAGTCTTTAGTCATCAAAGGGCCTCCGTAAGCTAGAAGCGGCACAAACGTAAAGCAGCAACGACGTTCAGACAGATCAGCGCAGAATCAGTCTTTCCTGTTCCTGCCAGTGCCGCCGTGCGCCAAGCGCATAGGGCGCCCAAGGAATCGGTGGGATGGCGGCTAAGGTACAAGAGGCCGTTCACGACCGCCACATCTTTGTGGGTTTTCTCGTTCATGCGTTGGGCTTTTCCAGCCAGCGCGGCTGTAGGCGGAGCAGCGCCTCTTCCCGAAACCGGAACACTCCTACAAATTTCGGTAAGCTCTGCAACTGATCGCGTCGTCCTGCAGTGTTCTTTGTTGGGAATGCGAACTGATTCGTTTTGGTATTGAGATTGCACGCATGGACGTACTCGTACCAAATTTCTGCCATTGTCCTTTCGTCTGTAAACCTGATTACGGTCTGTCAAGAACTCATTCAGGTTTGCGGGATGCGCGAGCCACTTGGCGCATATGAAGGCTTGAATCGGTTCCCGAGGAGCAAGAATCTTGAAATCGTCGATCTTCCCGCATATTGCGCTGGTCTGCTGTCTCGCTGTCCCAACCCTCGCCTGTGCCCAGGACAACTCCGCCATGACCGGTGTCGTTACCGACGCCAGTGGAGCCGTCATCCCCGGAGCCAAGGTGACCTTGGTCAATCCGCATACCGGCATCAAGTTCAGCGCAACAACGACGAAAGAGGGCACGTACCGCTTCCCCCTTGTGCCGCCTGACCCAGGTTATACCGTCACTTTTGAGCGCAGCGGCTTTAGCTCGGTCCAGGTGAGCAACGTCGCCCTGACTGTTGGCACTACGCGTACACAAAACGTCACACTTCAGGCTGGCACCTCCGTTCAGGTTGAGGTCTCCGGTTCCTCGGCGGTCACGCTGAACACCACCGACGCGTCGCTTGGTAACAACTTCGAGGTCGAGCAGCTGAACGATCTTCCCGTTCAAAACCGTAGCTCACCCGCGGTCCTCTTCAGTCTGCAGCCCGGTGTCACGTCCACGGGTTCCGTGACGGGTGCTCGCACGGACCAGACCGCCATCACCCTCGACGGCATCGACGTAAACGATATTGCTGCAGGTTCCGGCTTGAGTGGGATTGTCGGCAATGCCCCGGTTGATGCCATTCAAGAGTTTCGTGGCACAGTGGCAGGTCTGCCCTCGTTCATTGGGACAGGCAGCGGTGGACAATTCCAGCTGGTCACAAAGAATGGCACCAATCAGTTCCACGGCGACCTGAACGAGTACCACCGTGACACGACCACGGTCGCGAACTCCTGGTTCAACAACAATGCGGGCGTACCGCGCACTCCACTCATCCGCAATCAATTCGGCGGAGCAATCGGCGGTCCGATCCTAAGGAACAAACTCTTCTTCTTCTTTGACTTCAACACGTCACGCATCATCCAGTCCTCCAGCTCTGCCGTCACTGTGCCCCTGGACTCCTACCGTGCTGGCAACATTTCCTATATCAACAACAATCCGGGCTGCACCTCCGCAAGCCGGCAGAACACGACGCCGAACTGCATCAGCACTCTCACGCCAGCGCAGGTTGCGACGCTGGACCCCCAGCATGTCGGCAGCGATGCGACGCTGCTCTCATTCATAAATCAGCGCTACCCGCACGCCAACGACCTTACCGGCGGCGATGGTGTGAACACTGGGTATCTCCGCTTCACTACTCCCACACCCGACATCAGCTACAACTACGTGGGTCGTGTCGATTACAACCTGACGTCCAAGCAGCACGTCTTCGCACGCATTCTTGTTGCACGCGAAAATGCCACGCAGACGGTAGTGCTGTTTCCGACCGACCCTGTGACTCATCCTTTCAATGATCAGAGCTACGGCTACGTCGCAAGTCACGTTTGGCAAATCGGCAGCAACAAGGTGAACCAGTTCTATTACGGAGACAACATCTCCGTTTACAACTTTTCCACCACCTACGACCCAACCGGCGCCAATGTATACAGCTTCTCCGGCCTTGCAGGGCCGTACTCAAGCCCGAGCTCGCAGCGCCGCCGCATTCCTATTCCTGAGATTCGCGACGACTTTAATTGGCAGCTCGGCGCCCATAACGTCGGCTTCGGCGGCACCTTCAAATTCATCAAGACCAACAGCAACCTGGTGAATGACTACAACTTCATCAGCGCTGGCCTTGGCGGCGGAAATCCGAGCCTCGATGCCTCTGTTCGTCCAACAAACGTTGGCAGCAGCACTACAGCAGTCAATGATTATGATTCCGCGTTCTCTCTCGCCCTCGGCCGCATTGCTTCCGTGAGCCGAAATTTTAACTACAACTCCGCAGGCACAGCCCTGCCAGCCGGCACCGGCTCTATCCGACGGTATCGCTTCTTCCAGACCGAGCTCTACGCTGGGGATACCTGGAAGATGACTCCGGAACTCACGCTCTCGTACGGTTTACGCTATCAGCTCTACTCGGTGCCCTACGAGACTCAGGGCCTGGAGTCGGTCCAAAACACAACTTCCTTCAATTCATACTTCGGCACCCGACTCGCTCAAAGCGCGGCAGGCATCTCTGGCGACACCACTGTCCCTTTCATCACATACAATTTGGGCGGCAAAGCCAATGATGGCCCCGCGCTCTACAACCCGAGTTACAAGGACCTGGCGCCCCGTGCTTCGCTTGCCTATAGCCCCAAGGGCACCAAGACTGTCGTAAATCTCGGCGGTGGCCTGGTCTACGACCGTACCGTGATCATCGCGGTTAACTTCATTCAGGACCAGAGCTCCTATCTCTTTCAGAATTCCGCTCAAAATCTCTACGGAGACCCTAACGCAACGACCGCACTGCTGAACGACCCCCGCCTTGGGGCAAACCTGGCCTATCCAGCGCCACCCCCGCCGCCGACCATCACGAAGCCGTACACCCCCTATGTTGACGGCACGACCCCCTACGGTCTCGCTAACAGCGAGTTCAACTTGATCGTCGACCCGACGCTCAAAGATCCGTACTCGATCACCTACAACAGCGGCATTGAGCAGGAATTCAAGGGTGGCGTTCTTTTCAGCCTGAACTACGCCGCCGCCTCCTCGCTGCTGCGGACGCCTCACAAATTCTCGACTTCCCCGACAAGGCTTCCGGCCAACTGCTCTCTACTGCGTTCGCCAACGTAACGCAACAGCTCCGTGCCGGCGTGGCCGGCAACGCGGTCACCCCGCAACCCTGGTTCGAAAACCAGGCTGGTGCAGGGACTACGCGTCTCTTTGCGCGTTCCAGCCTGGGCCAGCTGATGAATCGCGGCGACATGGCTGACTTCGTCCAATCCATGGCTTACTACGGCTTTATCGACAGCAACGTCGGCATGGATTCGCAGTTTTCAGAGAATACCTACCTGACCAACAAGGGCTTTTCGAGCTACAACGGTCTCCTGCTGACCGTGAAGAAGAGCTACGCTCGGGGCGTTGAGTTCCAGTTCAACTACACCTGGTCCCACTCCATTGATAACGTGTCCGCGAACGCCAATTTCATTGCCGCGAGCTCCGGCTACGGTTTTATTTGCGATGCAACTCGTCCGCGCGAGTGCCGTGGCGACTCTGATTTCGACATTCGTCATCAAATCACCTCGGACTTCGTACTCGACCTTCCGGTCGGCCGTGGACGGCGCTATATGTCCACCTCGCCGCTCTGGCTGCAGGAGATCGCCGGTGGCTGGAGTCTATCCGGCATTCCTTCTTGGCATAGCGGCCTTGCCTTCAACGCAACCGGCAACGCCTATGTGGCAGGCTATGCCAATAACGCACCCGTGATCCTCACAGGTGACATTAGCCAGCTCTCCAACCACACCCACAAGCTGTCCGGCGGCTCGGTCAACATGTTCAGTAACCCCACGCAGGCAGTCGGTCTGTTCACCGGTCCAGTTGGCCTGAATATCGGGAGCCGCAACAACCTGCGCGGACCATCGGCGTTCAATTTTGACGCTGGCCTGGCGAAGACATTCCCCCTCATCTATGACCGTCTAAACCTAAAATTTCGGGCTGACGCATTCAATGTCCTGAATCACCCAACCTTCGGCAACCCGAACGCGGACATCACTTCCGGAAACTTCGGGCAGATCACGTCAACCAGCAACAGCCCGCGCGTGGGTCAGTTCTCCCTGCGTCTCGAGTTCTGAAAGGACATAAGGAGGCCTGTTTGCCGCATCACGCAACTACGGAAGCAGGTCTCTCCTTCGCAGCTGTTCTTGCGATCATGTAAGGTCCGCCGTGTGACTGCAAGGAACAAGATCTGTCGAACCAGTGTTTATGTAAGGGTGCTCGCATGTCCCTGAGAAGAAGTCATCACGTCCAGACGGCGACTCTGATCTCAATTGCATTCTGCGTGCCTCTACGGCTTGCAAGCCACCGCGCCACTCACGGTGGCCCAGGTGTTGCGAAGCTACGGGTGACAGTAAGCGAACTAGATTTGGTCAGCGCTTTGAATAATTGTAGGCTCGCGGTTGGAGCCTTGGCCCAGACGAAGTAGCGAAGCTAAAGCCGGAACATCGGTGCAGGCTATCCTGGATGCTGCCTCAAGGAGCAGCCGACCTTGTCTAAGCTGAATGCTTGAATCGGCGCTGAGCTTAGGGTCTCCGCGGCAAAGCCCTAATCGAAGTAGTTGGTAACGCACTGCCCGTGTAAAGGGCTTAGCGGACACTTAGACAATCCGACATAGGCTCCTGGTCCGCTCTGAAGGAGGCTAGGACCGATGGACAAGTCACTTGCTGAGATCCTGGGGCGCTTCGACCGCAGCGTTGCTACGTACCTGAATGATCGAACATCCCAGATAGACCGGACCTATCAGAGTGCGCGGAGCGGATATCCTCAAACTCCGGATCGATGTGCAAGCGACAACTTTGGCGAAGGCGATCAACTAATGCCGCCAGAACAACTGCCTGTACGTCGGAGTGTCGAGGTAAGTGCACTAGAATCGTCGGGGGCTTAGCCATCTGATGACTTGTGCAGCGATCTGCCGGCCCGTGAACTTCCAGGTGTCACGGCCGAGGACAACGCCTCTGTACGTCCACTTGAAAGCGCTAACATTAAAACCCGGATGTACGAGCACGGCGCGTGTAGTTCGGAAACCCTTATCAACGAGATGATCAGTCCCCAAATGCGTCCGAGCGTCATCCATTTAGCGACGCATGCCAGCTCAATGTGACTAGCGACCTCCTTTCGAACATTGCTCTCAGCGATGGAAATTTGAGCCTTCGACGACTGCAAGATGCAGTTCGAGGTAGGGAGTGTCATCTTCCTTTGCTCGTTCTCCCTGCGTGTGGGACCGCTCGCGCCGACATGGATGTCGAGGGGTTCGCTGTCACTATGTTGAGGGCAGGTGTTCAAGAAGTTCTCGCGACATTGTGGGAGACAGTCGATATGAGCGGCCCTCAGCTCTTTTCGTCGTTCTACAAATCATCGGCTCGACCTGAAGGCTCTCAGAACGCTTCGTTAGCTCTCAGAGATGCTCAGCTCGCCTTGATTCGTAGTAGCGATGAGATCTCTGGAATCTCGCTTGGGCACCCTACTCGTTGGGCCCCATATGTTGTTTTGACCGGAATCTGATAGACAGGCGCTGCCCCCCCCTGAGTCGACTGGATCGGCGAAGGGAGTTTGATCGTCAACCGCTGAACTAGCGCCAAATCGCCAATGCGCTTACGGAGCTTCGTCCAGCCCAAGAATTCAGCGTCGCTCCCGGGTAACGGGCAATCCGGAAGTGACCAGCGGATTGGTAACGGCATTGCCGTTGAAATCACCTCGCTAATCAATCGCTATTGGTATCGCTGGCCGCCATAAGATGCAGTATGCACGCTGGATCGCGATGCACTTAATAGATGCCCGCTGTGGTTCGCTGCTCTAGGGACGAGACGAGCGAGTATTCTGAGTAGCGATGAAGCAAAGCGAGATGATTGACAGCCTTCGGGCAGAGATAGCGAAACTACAGCGGGTTCTTGAGCTCCTTTTAGAAGGAACCAGCGAGCCAGCACCGGCCCGCCGCCCGGGCTGGCCAAAGGGCTCGAGCAGCGGGGCAACCAGCTTCAACCCGGAGGAGTTTGCTCCGGCCAAGCGCACAATGTCTGCCGAAGGAAAAGCAAGGATCGCGGCCGCTCAAAAGAGGCGCTGGGCGGCCCAGAAGTCTGCTCCGACCAAGTCAACCAGTAAATCGGCGCTGTCGAAGCCATCTGGCAAGAGCGCTCCCGCGGTCGCGAAGAAGAATGCGGGGGCAGGGAAGAGAATCGGCTCAACTCCAGCGAAGACGCAAGCGGCGCCTTTGAAGCGGCCGTTCGTGATCGCTAAGAAGGTCGCTGTGAAGAAGGCAGCCGCCAAGAAGGCGACCCGCCCCGCAACGAGGCGACCCATCAAGCAGGCGGGTGTTCCAGCTTCCGAACCGCAAACGGCCGCTTAGCCTGAAGATGGCTGGGACTGCTCGGTCCGGAACCGTTCAAGAAAAACGAGGAGGGTACAACTCCCTCGTTTACCTGCTGATGGAGACCGCCACCAGCTAGACCAAGAAGCTCGGCGAATTCACGATCCTGGGTCTGGGCAAGCTCGTGAAGACGCAACGGGCGGCCCGCATCGGACGTAACTCGCAGACCGGCGAGGTCATCAAGATCAAGGCCAAGACCACGGTGACGTTCCGGCTGACCAAGTCCGCCGAGAACGCGGTCGTAACGGCAAGTCTATATGCTCGACGAATCGAGCCTCGCCAGCACCAAACAGATGCGGGCTTTTCTCGACAAGCTCAACCCAGACGACCGCGTTCTGGTCCTCGGTGACACCCGCCAGCATCAGGGCGTGGAAGCGGGCCGACCCTTCCAGCAGATGCAGGAAGCCGGGATGCAGACCTCGCAGCTCGACCGGATCATGCGGCAGAAGGACCCGGAGCTGTTGAAGGCTGTCCAGCACCTTGCGAAGAACGAAACAGAGAAGGGAGTCGCGATGTTGGCCGAGCAGGGCCGCATCACCGAATTGCAGAGCGGGACAGACCGCATCGTGGCCATCGCCAAGGATTACGCCAGCAAGTCCGAGGGTACGATCATCGTTTCGCCCGACAACCGCAGCCGCCAACAAATCAATGAGGCCGTACGCGTGGAGCTTCGCGAGAAGGGAATCCTTTCCAAAGACGCTCAGGAATTGCAGACGCTTACTCACCGTTCCGACATGACCGGCGCGGAACGGACCTGGGCGGCGCGCTACGAGGTCGGCAATGTGCTTCAGTACACGACCGGCAGCAAGGAGTTCGGCCTTGCGCGAGACAGCTTCGCCAAGGTGCAATGTAGACGCCCGCAGCAACACCCTCACCGTGGAACAAGCGGACGGCTCCACCGTCACCTATGATCCGCGCCGCCTCGGGGTGTGAACGTCTTCCGCGAGATAGGCAAGGAGTTCGCGACCGGCGACCGGATCCAGTTCACCGCACCGAACAAGGAGCTGGGGGTCGCGAACCGCGACTTGGGGACCCTCCTCGGTGACGAGGACCGCCAGATGACGGTCAAGATGGACGGCAAGGCCGAGCGCCCCATCACGTTCGGCACTGCGGGCTTCCGCCAGTTCC
>CAXTRU010000073.1:9020-12339 GCA_964246665.1 uncultured Acidobacteriaceae bacterium | reverse complement strand
TCTCCATCTCGACGACCAAACGTGGCGTCATGTGGACCGTAAGCAGCAACGGCCAAATCTTCAACACCATGGATCGCGGCAAAAGATGGACAAACGTCAGCAACATCGCGAACATGCCTCCCCACGTCAATTTCAACACCATTGAGGCGGGCGCTGAGCCCAACACGGCCTTCGTGGCGGGCCGCATCGCAGCGGAGCGCGGGGCGACGCTGCCCCCTGAAGAAGATGGCGACGTGCCTCTGATCTGGCGCACAACCGACGGCGGCCACACCTGGGTGAGCATCGTTCGTGGTCTGCCAAAGGATGAGCGCACCGGAAGCTGGGTAAACAGCGTGCGCGCCGATGCCAAGCAGCCGGGGCTCCTGTTCGCCGGCACAGAAACCACTGTCTACGTGAGCTTCGACAACGGAGATCACTGGCAGTCGCTGCGCCAAAATCTGCCCAGCACGTCCATTCGTGACCTCGATCTGCACACCGATCACGATCAAAATGATCTCGTGATCGGCACCTATGGCCGCGGGTTCTGGGTTCTCGACGACATTGCGCCGCTCCGCGAAATCGCCGCAAACGCAGGAGCCGTCGGTTCCTCGAAGGCCTACCTCTTTCATCCCGAAAACGCCATACGGGCGCGCATCAACAGCAACTGGGACCAGCCTTTCTCCATCGAGGTGCCACACGCCGCGAACGTGCCGTACGGCGCACTCATCGACTACAACCTGACCAGCGAACCCAAGCAACCCATCCAGCTACAGGTCTTCGACGAGCACAATAACCTGGTGCGCACCATGTCCAGCACCTTGCCCCCGCCGATCGAGGGCGCGGAATACCCGCACTACTGGCTGGCTCCTCCCGAGTCGCGCGCCCTCAGCATGCACGTCGGCCTCAATCGCATCAACTGGAACCTGTACTACGACGACCCACCGGCGCTACGACACGATCTGGAAAATCAGATGAACATGACGCCGGGCTCGACAACACCTGGCCCGCACGGCCCTCAGGTGATTCCGGGCGTCTACACCCTGAAGCTCACCGTGGATGGCCAGACCTATACCAGCAACGTCACCGTGGTCAACGACCCGCGCGTAGGGGAAACCCCGGAACTCATGACTGCGCTGCGCACCCAAAACAAACTCACCCTCCTGTCGGTAAAGGGCATGAAAGAAAGCTTTGCCGCCCACGCCGAGGTGGATGCGGTCAGAAACCAGCTGGCCTCGCTGATGAAAACGCAGCTGCCGGAGGACGTTGCGAGCCAGGCGAAGACGCTGGCTGCAAGCCTGCTCAGGATCGGCGGCGACGTTCCCCAGCCCGGCGGCGGTGGCGGAGGGAACCGCCGTCCTCCAGATCCCCATGCGCTCAAGTCCTTCGTTGAATTGAACGATGCCTACAACACCATGGTGAGCATGATTCAGGTCGGACTGGACATGGCGCCCACGCACACCCAAATCGCCACGTGGGAGAAGGATTGCACCGACTACCACCGTACGGTGGACGCCTGGAACTCAACGCAGCACGAGATCCAGAGCCTGAATGCAGTGCTCGCGAAAGACAACCTTCAGGTCCTTAAAGCGTCCGCCCTTGCGCCTGGGGAGGCATCCTGCAGATTCGACGCAGACAACCACGCGAGACGAACGAAGTAGCCCTTCTACCACCGTTCTCAGGGGAAGGGGGAAGGAGCTGAACGCGGCCTAAATCACCGGCAGGGTTCCCCCAAGAACATCGCCCCTGAACTTTTAAGGATCAGGAAGGAGGCCTCGGCCACTCGGACGCAAAAACATCGCTCAACCACGTACACAACAACGCACCACGTACACTCACACCCATGCAGTGGCAGCAAGTTCTCCGCGCCGTCCAAACCCTCGCCACTTCAGGGCGGCCTGACATCATCCTTCGCAACGTCCAATACGACTCCCGCCGCGTGCACGCCGCCGACGCCTTCGTTGCCATGCAGGGCGGCACCGCCGATGGCAATCGCTTCATCGACAAGGCCTTGCAACAGGGCGCGTCCGCCATCCTCACCGACTCGCCGGAGGTCTATACCAGGCTCAAGCAGCAGCAACCCGAGCTCGCCCTTGCCTTGGTGGCCAGCGGTCGCCGTGCCCTCGCTGAACTCGCCGCCGCGCTCTACCACCATCCTGAGCAGCAACTAGCGCTCTCAGCCGTTACTGGCACCAATGGCAAAACCACCACATCCTTCCTGATCGAGCAGCTGCTCCAAAGCGCAGGCCGCAAGAACGTCCTTATCGGCACCGTGGAAACGCACGTCGCCGGCGAGGTCCGCCCCAGTGAACACACCACGCCCGAGTCGCGCGACATCCTCGCCCTCTTCCGCGACGGCGTGGAGCAGGGCTGCACCGAGGCCGTCATGGAGATGAGCTCCCACGCGCTGCAGCAGGAGCGCGTTTGGGGCCTCCCCGTCGATGTTGCCGTCTTCACCAATCTGACGCAGGATCATCTCGACTTCCACGGCACCATGGAGGCCTACGCCGCGGCCAAGGCTCGCCTCTTCGCCGGTGTCGGCGCGCCCCCGCCCCGCGTCGCCGTCATCAACCAGGACGCCGACAACGCCACCGACATGGTGCACGCCTTTGCCGGCGACACCCTGATGACGTACAGCCTGCACAACTACGGCAATCACCGCGCCGAAGACCTCCAACTCGCGCTCGGCGACACGCGCTTCACCTTCGCCACACCCGCAGGTCGTGTCCCGATCCACTCACCCCTCAGCGGCCGCGTGAACGTCTACAACCTCGTCGCCGCCATGTGCGCCGCGCTCGCTCGCGGGCTAAGCCTCGACCAGATCGCGGCTGCCGCTCCCACGCTGAACCAGGTTCCCGGCCGCTTCGAGGTCGTCCCCGGCTCACGCGAGGCTGGCTTCACCGTAATCGTCGACTACGCGCACACCGACGACGCCCTGCGCAACCTCCTCGCGCTTGCCCGCGAGTCCGTCACGGCCTGCAACGGACGTGTAATTACCCTGTTCGGTTGTGGTGGCGACCGCGACCGCACCAAGCGGCCCAAGATGGGTCAAGCCGCGGGGGAGGGCAGCGATCTGGTCATCGTCACCAGCGACAACCCCCGCACGGAAGACCCCTGGTCCATCCTCGATCAGGCGCTCAGCGGTATACGCCAAACCACCACGCCGTTCGTGGTCGAGCCGGACCGCCGCTCCGCAATCGCCCGCGCGCTCGCCGAGGCGCGCCGAGGCGACATCGTCCTCCTCGCCGGCAAGGGGCACGAAAAGTACCAGATCACCCGCGAAGGCTCGCATCCGTTCAATGACGTCGCCGAGGCGCAGCAGGTACTTGAGCTGCTTGCAGCC
>CAXTRU010000073.1:5711-9010 GCA_964246665.1 uncultured Acidobacteriaceae bacterium | reverse complement strand
ACTTCGGGTGTCTCGAAACAAGACAGCGGAGGGTGCCCAAGTTACGAAAGACTTCGAGCTGGCCTTCACTTTTCTGATACGTTGGGCTGGCTTAAATATTTCAGCTCCAGAGTGTTTCGTTTTCAGAGAAAGACCTCTCGCTCATGACGTTTCGGTCCCTGCTGTTCTGTGTTCTAGGCTCTTTGTTTGTCGCGTCTCCGTTGGTGGCTCAGGTTCCGCAGCGGCGCATCACCCGCCCCATTACGGAGGCTGATCGCGTCACGCTCCCGGGTTCCAGAGCACCCCGGCTCGCGTCCGCCACAGACCTTGGCGCTCTGCCGGCCGACAGCCCTCTTTCTGGCATCACGCTCGTCTTTAAGCGCTCCGCCGAACAGCAAAGCGACTTGCAACAACTCCTGGCCGACCAGCAGAATCCTAGCTCACCGCAGTACCGCCAATGGCTCACACCAGACGCCTTTGCCGCCCGCTTCGGCATGGCCGACGCGGATCTCCAGTCGACGCACGCCTGGCTCACCAGCCGCGGCTTGCACCTGGATCCGGTCCCGCCCAGCCGCGACCGCCTTACCTTTTCCGGAACGGCCGCCCAGGTCGCTGCTGCCTTCGGGACGGAACTGCACCACTACCGCCTCGACGACGAAGTGCACTTCGCACCCGCCTCGGAGCTGTCCCTTCCAGGCGCCCTCGTGCCCGTCACCGCAGCGGTACTGCACCTGTCGGATATCCGTCCCAAGCCAAACCTGAAGCTCGCCGCTCAACCCGCGCCGGCCTATAACACCGCCAGCGGTGCGCACGTCCTCGGCCCCACGGACCTGATCCAGATGTACGACGCCCAACCCTCGCCCACCAGCACGAACGCGGCCGGCAACCACACATCCATCGCTGTCGTGGGCCAAAGCTACGTCGACATCAATGGCTCAATCAACACCTTCTCCGGCAGCTACGACCTCCCACTGAGCCAGTTGACGCCCGTGCTTGTTCCCGGCACTGGCGTGGAAGGCTATTCCATTGGCGATGAAAGCGAGTCGGAATTGGACGTGGAGTATGCCTCCGGCATCGCGCGGCTGGCCAAGGTGTACTTCGTTCACGTGGGCACCAGTCCAAACCACGATGTTTTTGACGCACTCGCCTACGCGATCCAGTTCAACATCGCTCCTGTGCTCAGCTTCAGCTACAGCATCTGCGAGCCGCTGCTTTCCGCCACCGACTTGGACCAGTTCAACGCCGTGCTGATGCAGGCAGCCGCCCAGGGCCAAACCGTGGTCGTCGCTGCGGGCGACAGCGGATCCACGGCCTGCACCAACTACACCACCACAAACGGCATCACCGCCGCGCAGCAAACCGCGCTCGCCGTCTCTTTCCCGGCAGACAGCCCCTATGTCACCGCCGTGGGTGGAACGCAGATGCTAGCCGGTACCTTCGCGGCCGGCGCAAACACGTACTGGGCAGCATCGGCCGGAAATACCTACAATCAAACATTGCTCTCCTACGTTCCGGAGGTGGTCTGGAACGAGGGCTCACCCACCCGCGGCATCCTCGCCGGCGGCGGCGGCAGCAGCACGCACTTCCCCCGGCCATCGTGGCAGGCCGGCGTCCCCGGCATCCCCTCGGGCACGTTCCGCCTCTTGCCCGACGTGTCCCTGCAGGCTTCGGTACAAAGCCCTGGGTTCATCTTCTGCACCACCGATCCCGGCGTGGTGGGCCCCACGGGCCAAAATTCCTGCGGCTTGCCTCTTGGACTCAGTGGCAGCAAAGGGAGCATTGGCGGCGGCACCAGTTTCGCCGCGCCTACTTTTGCCGGCTTCATCGCCACGCTGAACGGCCTGCAGGGCGTCCAGGGGCAAGGTTTGCTGAACCCAATCTTATACAGCCTCGCTTCGCAGCCGGCCATTAACGCTTCCGCCTTTCACGACATCACCTCCGGTTCCATCGCCTGCGTTAGCGGAACACCCAACTGCACGCCAGTCGGCCAGTCCGGCTATAGCGCAGGGCAAGGCTTCGATCAGGCCTCCGGTCTTGGCAGCATCGACTTCAACAACCTGGTCGCAGCCTGGCCTGCACCTCCTGCCGGCTTCCGCCAGGCGCCAGTGTTCACCCTGGGAAGCGGCGGGTCCATGCTGCCTCCGGGCAGCCAGGCAGTCGAATACATCAGCCTCGTTCCAGCCAACTACGGGCCAAACAATCCCAACCCGCCTGCCCCCACGGGCCCCCTCACGATTGCGTTGGACGGTGTAGTCCTGACCTCGGCCGCAACCTTCACCGTCAACCCTTTCGGGGGCCGGCGACCATCAACTATCAGTACACGGTACCTTCCACGCCTGGAGGACATATCTTCTCGGTGGCATACAGCGGAGACGCCGTATACCCACCCGCGCGCGCCGTCGATGCGATCAGTGTCGGCAACGTGCAGGCCACCGGAGGCCTCACCCTCGCCGCCACCAACCTCACGCTCACAAACGGCACCAGCGGCTCCACCCAGGTCACTATCACGCCCAACAACGGGTACAACGGCCGGATCCTGTGGTCACTCAGCATCACAGCCAGCTCAGCCACAAGCGCATCCCTCAGCGCCTGCTACCAACTCGCCTCGCCGGCCGTGAATGGCGTCACAACCGCCGCCCTGCACTTGGGCGTGGGCGCGGCCTGTGGTGCCTCCGCATCCGGCAACGCCGTCCTCCCCACGCGGATCAAGGCAGCATCGCTGCAGCAGTCCGCCCAGTCACCGTTCGAAAGCAAGCCCCTGCTCGCGACCTCCGCCGGCCTGCTTTGCCTTCTCTGCCTTCCACGCCGCCGCCGGTTTCCGCTGCTCATTGTCTCAGCGTTTCTTCTCTTCGCCGCCTCCTCGGCTCTCACCGGGTGCGGTGGCGGTAGCCAGGGTTCCAGTCCAGCGCCGACCCCCGCACCCTCCCCCAGCGTGTACACCGTCACCCTCACCGCCCACGACTCGGTCAACACAGCCATCAACGCCAGCACCACGTTCACCTTAACCGTCGACTAACCATGCAACTGCCGCAACGACCCCACCCAAAATCACCAGCTAAGCTAAGTGCATGAACCTGACGCTCGGCCAGATCGCCGACATCCTGCACGCTGAAGGCGACTTCTCCACCACAGCCGAAGCCACCGGCTACTCCATCGATTCGCGCACACTCGCCGCAGGCGATCTCTTTTTCGCCGTCCGCGGCGAGCGCGTCGACGGTCATGACTTCCTCGAGCAAGCGTTCGCCAACGGCGCCGTGGCGGCCGTCGTCAGCCAGCGCAGGCTCCCCCCGGCGACCAACGACCCGCCCCCCCGAAAGCGC
>CAXTRU010000073.1:0-5700 GCA_964246665.1 uncultured Acidobacteriaceae bacterium | reverse complement strand
ACTGCGTGCTCCACGCCTTGCAGCAGCTCGCCCACGCCACGCGCCGGCTGTGGGCCGCCGTTGGGGACAAGCGCGTCATCGGCATTACGGGTTCCGCCGGCAAAACCACTACCAAGGAGTGCATCGCAGCCGTGCTGGCCAGGCGCTTCCACGTGCTCAAAACCGAAGGCAACCTCAACAACCACTTCGGCCTCCCTTTGCAGCTGCTGCGCCTGCAGCCGGAGCACGACGTCGCCGTCCTTGAGATGGGCATGAATCACGCGGGCGAAATCGCCTTCCTCGCCCGCATCGCCGAGCCAGACTGGGCCGTCATCTCCAACGTCGCCGCCGTGCACACGGAGTTCTTCGCCGACGGCATCGACGGCGTCGCCCGCGCCAAGCGCGAACTCGTCGACGCCCTGCGCCCCGAAGGCCTGGCCTTCCTCAACGCCGACGACCCACGCGTGGCCGCCTTCGCCCAAACCCGCAACCTGCCCTCCCAGCACCAGGCAAACACCATCCTCTACGGCACGGCGGAAACCGCCCTCGTACGGGCGGTCGAAATCGAAGAGCTCGGCCTCGCCGGCACCCACTTCCTCGTGCAGGCAGGCCGCCCGGAGCGCAACAACGGCGTCCGGGAGCAACACTCCGTGCGCCTCGCGCTGCTTGGCCGCCACAATATCCTCAACGCGCTCGCGGCCATCAGCGTCGGCCTGGCCAGCGGCATCCCGCTGCGCACCTGCTGCGAAGCTCTCGAAGCGCTCCGCCCCAGCGAAAAGCGCGGCTCCGTCATCGAGCACAACGGCGCGCGCCTCATCAACGACTGCTACAACAGCAACCCGCACGCGCTCAACGCCATGGTCGCCACGCTGGCCTCCACGCCCGCGGATCGTCGCATCCTCATTGCCGGCGAGATGCTCGAGCTCGGCCCCGAAGCCGCCTTCCTCCACGCCGAGTGCGGCCGCGCCGCCGCTCAGGCCGGCATCGACGTCATCATCGGCGTCCGAGGCTTCGGCCAGATCCTCGCCCAGGCTGCCGAAGAAGCCGGCGCCATCGCCCTTTTCTTCAACACACCGGAAGACGCCGCCGGCTGGCTCCAAACACAGCTTCGCCCCGGCGACCTCGTCCTGCTCAAAGCCTCCCGGGGCGTTCGACTGGAGCGCGCGCTCGAGATGCTTTTCGGCAGGCCAGCCACCCCGCAACTCGCATAGCGGCTCACCCGAGCCACCGGCACGTGCCCGCGCTGGTGCCCCGCGGGCAGGGCACACGCTCCTGTTGGCGATAAACTAGGGCCAACGCCCACTCCCAAGGGGCACAGCGCATCCGCCCACCCCCGCAGCGAGCCCACGGCCCTGTGCCCTGGGCCCTGACCCCTGTGCCCTGTACCTGAGGCTCACGTTGCTCTACTGGCTGCTCTACCGCAAGCTGTTTCCGTACTTCAGCTTCTTTCGCATCTTCCGCTACGTCACCTTCCGCTGCGTCTTTGCCAGCCTTACCGCGCTCCTCATCGGCCTGCTCATCGGCCCCTGGGTCATCCAGCGTCTGCGTGAGTTCCAGATCGGCCAGTACATTCGCGAGGAAGGCCCGCAGCACCACCAGAAGAAGGGCGGCACGCCCACCATGGGCGGCCTGCTCATCTGCATCTCCATCCTCGTACCCACCCTGCTTTGGAGCGACCTCTCCAACGCCTTCGTCTGGTTGGTCATCTTCGCCACGCTCGCCTTCGGCGCCATCGGCTTTGCCGACGACTACATAAAGGTCGTCCACAAGCGAAACCTCGGCCTCACCTCAAGGCAGAAGCTCTTCTTCCAGATGGTCGCGTCGCTCGCCATCGCGGTCTCGTTGCTCGTCCTGCGCTCAGAAGGCCTCTACTCCACGCGGCTCGTCGTGCCGTTCCTCAAACGCCTCCGGCCTGACCTCATCATCAGTTCGTTGTCGCACACGCACGTGTGGCCGCTCGCGTTTCTGCCCTTCGCCATCTTTGTAATGATCGTCATCTCGGGCTCATCCAACGCCGTCAACCTCACCGACGGCCTCGACGGCCTCGCCATCGGCTGCACCATCATCGCCGCCGGCGCGCTCACGGTGCTCACCTACGTCAGCGGCCACGCCATCTTCTCCGACTACCTTGAACTGCAGCGCATGCCCGCCGTTTCGGAGCTCACCATCTTCTGCGGCGCCATGGTCGGCGCGTCCATCGGCTTCCTTTGGTACAACGCCCACCCGGCAGAAATCTTCATGGGCGACGTCGGCTCGCTCGCGCTGGGCGGCGCCATCGCCACCGTCGCCGTCATCATCAAGCAGGAGCTTCTACTCCCGTTCATCGGCGGCGTCTTCATCCTTGAGGCCCTCAGCGTTATGCTGCAGGTTGGCAGCTACAAGCTCCGCAACGGCAAGCGCATCTTCCGCATGGCGCCGCTTCACCACCACTTCGAACTCGGCGGTTGGAGCGAAAGCAAAGTCATCGCCCGCTTCTGGATCCTGGCTCTCGTCTTCGCCCTCTTCGCGCTCACCACGCTGAAGCTGCGGTAAGACTTAGAACTTGATCGGACCTCGCACAGGCGGCGCGCTGATATGGCCGTCGCCGTTGAACATCCAGTCACTCCAGACCCGCTTTGGGACTACCAGAGCTTGCCAACACTAAGCGCACCGCTACTCGGCGCGGAGTGACGCCGCGGGGGACACGCGGGTGGCGTGCCAGGCGGGGGGCACACCCGCGGCCACAGCTGCGAACAGCAGCAGCGAACCTACACCGGCAAGACTCAGCGGGTCCATCGGACTGACGCCGACCAGGAAGCTCGTCACAAAGCGCGTAAGCGCAAAGCTGCCGGCAACGCCGGCGCCGATCCCGAGGGCGGCCATCCTCACCGTGCGCCGGAGCACAGTGCCGAAGATGATCCTGCGCTTGGCCCCAAAGGCCATGCGCACGCCGAAATCAAATCGCCGTTGCACAGTCAGATAGGCGACCGTGCCATACACGCCCAGCATCGCCAGCAGCACACCCAATCCAGTCATGATCGCCAGAAGCGCAGTGCGAAACCGCTCCGCCGCAAGCGCGTTGTCCAGCAAGGCGTCAATGGTCGTGTAGCGTCTGGCAATCAAAGGATTGACCGCTGCAATGCGACGGTCCACCGCGTCGCGCAAGGAAAGCGGCGGCATCGCGGTACGCAGAACAATGTTGATCTGGTTTGCATAAAACGGGTGCTGGGTCATCGGCATATACAACGTCGGCCCGGGCTTTTCCGCGGGCGAATCTTGCCGCACATCGCCCACCACGCCGACAATGGTCATCCACTTATCTGAATCTAGGCCGCAGCGAATCTGGTGCCCGAGCGGGTCTGCCGTGCCGAAGCTTTGCCGCGCCAGCGCGCTGCTGATGATGGCCACCATACCGCTCTCATGCGTGTCCGCCTCGCTGAAGTCGCGCCCGTGCAGCATGGGAATGCCAAGCGTCCGGAAATACTGAGGGCTGTTGACGGTGAAGTTCGCCGAAGGCTTGTGGTCGGTGCTTTCAGCCACACCGCCCCGTGTTTCGTAGTAGCCGTTCGAGCCATAGGTGCCCGTCGGCAAACCCATCACGCCCGCCACCTGCACGACGCCCGGCAGCTGGGAAAGCGACTCGAAGATCTGTCCGAATCGAGCGACGGCGCGCAGGGCCTCGGCCTCACTGGCGGCAGGCGCGTCCGCGTCCACAATCAGCAGCTGCCGCGTTTGGTATCCCATATCGCGCGCTTGCAAGGTCAGCAACGTGCGCAGCAGCAAGCCTGCGCCCACTGCAAGCACAAAGGTGACGGCCACCTCCGCCATGACCAAACCCTCGCGCAGATGGCCGACACCACGGCTCGTGCTTCCCCGTGAGGTGTCCACCTTGAGCGCATCGGCTGGGTCGACCGCCGTGGCGCGCAGCGCGGGCGCTGCGGCCGAGATGACAGCCGTAAGAACGCCCAGCGTCAGTGCGCACACCAGCACCGGAGTATGGAGGCCGATTTCGGCCGCGCGTGGAAGCTCTGCCGGCGCGAGCGCAAGCAGCAAGCGCAGCGTCGGCACTGACAACACAACGCCGCCTGCCACACCGGCCAACGCCAGCAGCAAGCTCTCAAGAAACACCGGCTGAACTACGCGCCAACGCGAGCAGCCGAGCGCACGGCGAATCGCAAGCTCCCGCTGACGGTCGATGGAACGCACCAACTGCAACTGCATGACGTTTACGCACACCAGCAGCAGCACAAAGCCTGCAGCAGCCCAAAGGATCAGCAGCGTGGGCCGTGTATCGTCCGTGAGGGCACGCTGCAATGGAAGAAGCCTGAGTTGTTTTCCCGCGTTCGCCACCGGATAAAGAGAACTCAGACGGCCGGAGATCGTGTTGAGTTCGGCATCCGCCGTCGGCAAGCCAACCCCGTCGTTCAGCAGGGCCACCGCCTTGTAGTTGAAGGCCGTGCGCTCGGTTGACACCGGTGCGAGCGGTGCGGCAAGCCATACCTGCGTCTTGGAAGGGTAATCGAAGGCCGCAGGCAGAACTCCGGTGATCGCGGCAGGCTCCCCGTCGACACGAAGCGTCTTGCCGATGGCCGCGGAAACCGATCCAAAGTTCAGTTTGGCGAAGCGCTCGCCGACAAGCGCCGCATGCTTCGCCTCCCCGTCACGGAACAGGCGGCCCGCCACAGGCTGAAGCGAGAACACCCGGGCGAAGTTCTCGTCCGCCAGCGTGACCGTCGTGTAGGCGGCCCTGTCGCCAATCTGCACAGCAAGATTGCCGCCGCCGGAAAGGCTCACCGCAGCGAACGAACGCGCCTCCCGCCGCACATCTGACACGTCCGGGCCGGTAACGCGCAGGATGGAGCGGTTGCCTTCGTCGAAGTGCGTCTGCAGCGCGACCAGGCGCTCGGCATGCGTGTACGGCAAGGGCGCCAGCAGCACTGCCTCAACGACACTGAAGATGGCCGTATTCACGCCAAGCCCGATGGCCAGCGTGAGAAGAACCGTTACGGTTGCGGTTGGATACCGGCGAAGCTGACGTGCGGCGTAGCGGAGGTCAGCCCATGCGTTCTGCACCCCGCTCTCCCAGCCGTACGCATATGCCTGGTCCCGCGCGGCCACCGCACTGCCGGCGTGCAGCACTGCCATGCGCCTCGCCTCATCCGCAGAAAGCCCGTTCTGACGAAGCTCCGTCTCCGCCTCGGCATAGAAGTGACGGAGTTCTTCGGCAATCTCCTGCTGCGCGCGCTCGCGCCTCAACAGCTTGCGTAACCCGAAGGAGATCTGTCGCAAAAGAGACATATCAGGCCTCCAACGCCAGCAGGCGAGCAATCGCGCCCGCACGCCGGTTCCAATCCGCAGTTTCAGCCGCAAGCTGCCTCTGCCCGTCGGCGGTGAGCGTGTAGAACTTGGCCCGGCGGGCGTTCTCGGTCTGCCGCCACGCGGCGTCCACCCAGCCCGCGCGCTCCAGGCGCTGCAGTGCCGTCAGCAACGAGCCTGGGTTCACTTTGAACACATCCGCGGTGTTCTGCTCAACCCGCCGGGCGATACCGAAGGCGTGAAGCGGCTGCAGGCTCAGGGTCTTGAGGATCAGCAGATCCAGCGTGCCCTGGATGACGTCCGTGGTTTGATCCGGCATGCGCCCGAGCGTATGACGCTCACATCTTGATCGTCAAGTGGAATCGATGTCTACCGCCCTGAGCCGTTTCGCGATCTGCACAACCACGCAACACGCCCATCCTCATC
>CAXTRU010000072.1:0-12345 GCA_964246665.1 uncultured Acidobacteriaceae bacterium | reverse complement strand
GGACGTAATAGGAAGAGCCCAGGCGGTGATAGCCTGGGCTCTTCCGCTTTCCTACTTCCTACTCCCTGCTTCCTACTTCCTACTTCCTGGTACCTACTCCCTAACCCCTGCCTTACGAAGTCGTCCGGCGTACGCGCTGCACGATGAGGTTGGGCGTCGCGAGCTTCCCGTTGGGGTCTTGGAGGTTGGGGGTGATGACGCCGTTGTCCTTGCTGCTCGCGCCGTTGATGCCGATGATGTGCACCTGGTTATCGCCGGAGGTGCCGGCGTAGAACGTGCTGTCATCGGAGCTGTACACACCGGCAACCGGCGCTGTGGCGCCGCCCGTGAGCGGAATGTTGGTGATTGTGCCCGCCGAGGGCTGATACAGCGGCAGCACACCACCCGCGCCGGTGTAGGTAACTACGGCGGTCCCCGAGTTGCTGGCCGAAACCACACCCGTGATCGCTGCCGCCGTGATGTTGTTCAGAACGTGGCTGCTGGCCGTGCTTTGGAAGGGGGTGGGGCCGAGCTGCAGCGGGTTAGTGCAGGCCAGGGGACTCGGCGTTTGAGAAGGCGGTGTGCCTGTTGTCTGCGGGAAGCTGACGGCGATGTCCTGCAGCGTTGCCGGCTGGCTGTTAGGAACGGAGTGAGCCGCCCCGAGGATGTGCTTGCCGTCCGTGGTTGCGGTGAGCCGGTCCGTAACCACCGACTGGGCATCAGCAGGGGGAGAAAAGATGTTTGTTGTCGTAGGGGTGTTGCCGCTGGTCGACGCCGACGTGCTGCCGGTGTTGCCCGTGGTTGGATTAATCGTCGTTGCTGCGCAATAGCTGCGCCCCTCGGTAATTTGGCCGGCAAAGTACGCGCCAATGGCGGGAACGGTGACGGCAACATCGTTATAGCTCTCATCGGCCGGGCTACTTTCCCAGCCGGTAAAAGTCGAGTAGGTCAGCAGGATGTTGGCGGGAGAGGAGGTGTCCTTGCTGGCGACGACATACAGCGTGCTTGAATCCGGAGTCCACGCCGCGCGTGAGCCGACGCCGTTGAAGCTGGACGCGACCGTGCCGCTGGACGACACAAGCGAGACTGTCTGGCGGATCGGGTCGGTGACGACAGCGTAGCTGTTGTTCGGGGCCACGGCCAGCACGGGTCCTTGAATCGCGGTATAGGTGCTGGCAAGCGAGTTGCTGGCCGTGCTGACGGTCATTAGCCCCTGCGCGCTGCCCAGGTACAGTGTGGTGCCGTCCTGGGAGATGACCATGGAGTTCGGCACAAAGGGCAGCTTGATCGGCGCGCTGAGCTGGCCGGTGGTGAAGTCTTCACTGACGATGTACTGCGAACCGGCGTTGTTCACGGTGGTGCCGTTGACGGTGGTCGTCGAAGGCGTGGAGGCCATGTACAGCACGCTGGCCGAGGTACCCGCCGCGGTCACGGTGATGCCGTTGGAGGTGATGGGCTTGCCGTTGCCCTGGTAGCCGATCTGCGAAAACGGCGCCGGGTTGCAGGTGCCGGGGTTGCAGACGGCGGTGATGGTGGCCGTGCCCGGGAACGCAGGCGTGACCGAGCCGGAGCTGGCCGGAAAATTCACCGGCAGCGTTGAGTTGAACTCCAGATTGATGCCGGTGATCGGGAGGCCGTTCGTGTCCAGAACCGTCGCGGAAAAGGCTTGCGGCGTGTTCAGGCCGACGTTGATGCTGGTGGCGCCCGCGGGCTGGTTGGCGGCCTGCAGTTGGATGCTGGCTGGGGGGCAGGTGGAGATGAAGCCCGAGTTCAAGGCCGAGGAT
The DNA here is from genome assembly GCA_964246665.1 of uncultured Acidobacteriaceae bacterium. Taxonomy (GTDB): domain Bacteria; phylum Acidobacteriota; class Terriglobia; order Terriglobales; family Acidobacteriaceae; genus Granulicella. The sequence goes on along the minus strand of CAXTRU010000072.1, from coordinate 10,582 downwards.
GAATTCGACACGGTGGCGGTGATCAGAGCCGCACCGGGCTGGTTGGCCGTAGCCACGCCGGCGGCGCTGACCGTCGCGATGTTGGTTGCGCCCTGCAGCGCAAACGAAACCGGCCCGACCTGGCAGGTGATGTTGTTGCTGTTGGCGTCATATACACGCGCGGTGAGTAGGCGTGACTGGGTTTGCGAGATGCAGGAAGTGCCGTCATACGGCGTGATGCCGGCAGTGCTGGCGCCGGTGGTGCTGGGATTACAGGCCGCGCAGTTGGAGGCAGGATCGTTGGTGCAGTCGATGGATGGAGTGCCGAGCTTGACGCCCGTGACCGGAGCGTGAATGTACACGGCAACCGGGTTGCTGGTGGCGCCGCTGGCCGACGCCGTGATGAAGGCATTGTGCTTGGTGTTGGTCGCCGGGGGCGGGGTGCAGATGGTGTAGTCGCCCACGCCGCCGCCGGTGTTGCGATTCCACGTGCCGCCGCACACCGAACCGGTGGTGGGGTTGATATCCGCGATGCTGGGGTCGGTGCTGGCGTAAACCAGGTTGGTCACGCTGACCGCGGCGCCGTTGCAGTCAGCCGCGGTGGCGTTCAGGCTTGAGCCGATCTGGCCGTAGTTGAGGGATTCACCGCTGACCGTGAGATTGGACGCAAGCGTGATGGTCTGCACCTGCCCAGTGGTTGGGCCGGACTCCAGGTTGCCACTGCAGTAGACCGTGGTGGCTTTATGACCACAGCCGGCAACGGAGAGGCCCAAGGGCATCGCAAACAGAACAAGAACAATCAGACCAAAGAACCGCTGCATTCCACCTCCCCGCTGCGGCGCGACGGCGCGGCAGCGGTCCAACCATACCCTTGGGTATTTGCACCTTCAGTGTAGAGTTGGACGTTTGGCGAAGCAAATGGGAGGCAGCGCTCGAGCACCAGCCGACGTTTTGCCCTGCGGCTCCGCCGTTGGGCCCTTTTCCGTGTCGGTCGGCGCTGCAAATCCAGAGGGCCCGGAGCGCGAACAGAGCCGTTCATGAACGAGCCATTGTGCGATAGCTGCCCGCGAAGAGAAAGAGGCAAGCCGAAGCCTGCCCCTTTGCTGCTTAAGCACCGTGTCTAACGCGCAGCAAGCTCCGCCTGCGCACCGGACTTCAAAGCATCCGCCTTATCGGTCTTTTCCCAGGTGAACGCGTCCCCGCTGCGGCCGAAGTGGCCGTACGCGGAGGTCTCCTTGAAGATGGGGCGGCGCAGGTTCAGGCTTTCGATGATGCCCTTGGGCGTGAGCTTGAAGTTTTCGCGAACAAGCTCAATCAGGCGGCTCTCCGAAACCTTGCCTGTGCCGAACGTATCCACACGAACGGACACTGGCTCGGCCACGCCGATGGCGTACGCAAGCTGCACTTCCGCTTTGTCGGCAAGACCCGAAGCAACGATGTTCTTCGCGATGTAGCGCGCCATGTACGCTGCGGAGCGATCCACCTTGGTGGAGTCCTTGCCGGAAAAGGCGCCGCCACCGTGCCGGCCCATGCCGCCATAGGTATCGACGATGATCTTGCGTCCGGTCAGGCCGGAGTCGCCCATCGGACCACCGATCACGAAGCGACCGGTCGGGTTGATGTGGTACTTCGTGTTCTCGTCCAGCAGCTGCGCGGGAATGACAGCCTCAATGACGTGCTCCTGGATATCGGCGTGGAGCTTGTCATTGGTCAGCGTGCTGTTGGCGTCACGGTCGCTGAACTCGGCGTGCTGGGTGGAGATCACCACGGCGTCGACGCGAACGGGCTTGCCTTCCGCGTTGTATTCCACGGTGACCTGGCTCTTGCCGTCGGGGCGGAGGTACGGCATGGTGCCGTTCTTGCGCACTTCGGAGAGCTTTTCCGCCAGGCGATGGGCCAGGCTGATCGGGGTGGGCATCAGCTCCGGGGTCTCGTTGGTGGCAAAGCCGAACATCATGCCCTGGTCGCCGGCGCCGCCGGTATCCACGCCCTGCGCAATGTCAGGCGACTGCTTGTTGATCGCGGAGATCACCGAGCAGGTGTTGCAATCAAAGCCTTTCAGGGCATCGTCATAGCCGATCTGGCGAACCGTTTCGCGCACCAGCGTTTGAACATCAAGGTGAGCCTTGCTCGTGATCTCGCCGGCAACGACCACCAAACCGGTGCAGGTCAGGGTTTCGCAGGCAACGCGGCTGGTGGGGTCCTGGGCGAGACAGGCGTCAAGAATGGCGTCGCTGATCTGATCGGCGATCTTGTCGGGGTGGCCTTCGGTGACGCTTTCGCTGGTAAAGAGATAACGGTCGGTGGTGGACAAAGTGAGGTGCTCCTCGCATGAGATAGCCGGACCCGCCCGAACATCCGGACGCCCGACGCCCCGGTACGCCGTTCAACCTGGCCCCAGGGCGTCCCGCACCGCTGCATACGGCGCAGAACACGTCTATTCTACTTCTTTGTTACGGCTGCGGGCTGAGGGGCATAGCCGCGATAATGGGCGCAGCAAGGGTAGGCTTATGCCACGCTGCTCGGAGCTTTCCGAAACACCTGAGCCGTAGGCGTGGGCAGGTCGAGATGGCGCTTTACGCCCAATCGCGGCCGCACGATGTAGTGCCAGGCGGCAAAGGCCAGGACAAGCAGGCCCAGCACCATGACGACCACACCCCACCAGCGTCGGCGCACCGGAGGCATCGCCTCCATGCGGGCGCGGTGGACGTTTTCGGCGAACTGCGAAAGATCGGGCTCGGTGTTTTCGAAGGCGCCGGACGCCGCAAAGCGCTCCACCCAGACCTCGTCGTCCACGCCCAGGTGCTGGCAATAGCTGCGGATCAGGCCTTTGCGGAGCACACCCCCGGGCAACTCATCGAAGAGATCGGCCTCCAGAGACTGCAAATGGCGCACGGAAAAGCGCGTCGCTTTGGCGACCTGTTCCAGCGTCAAGCCGCGGCGTTCGCGCTCCTGGCGAAGGTCCCGACCGACGCGTAAGCCTGAGTCCGCTCCAATTTCCACCACGGGAGCTCCTTTCCCGCTTTCTACATGACGGACGCTCGCCGGCGCTACCGGCGTTTCGTCGTTTGCGGCAGTTCCAGTATCAAGCTGTGCTCCTGCGGCAGGATGGCAGAGCGCACGGGCTGAAGCTGGCGTTCAAGTTCAACGGATGAGGCGGGCAGGCTATCGCTGTCCAGGATGACATGCGTGGCGTGGAAGTCACGAGCGGCGGCCGCAATGGCATCCAGCCCGTTACTAGGCAGGGCTATGGTGGCATAGCCAGTCGTCACGGAAAATTGCACCGGATCGCCGGTGAGCACGACGGCACTTCCAGGGTCAGCGCCCAGCGCGGCGAGTTGGGCGGCCTCGGCCCGGTCAGCGGCACCGATGCTATTGGCTGCGGGAAGATCGCGCCGCGCCTCCATGACCCCCGCCACCGCGTTGGCGGCCACCACGGCAGCGGTAATCCAGGCAGCCAGGCGTGGCGTTCGCGCCGTGCGGACGATCGCAATCACCACGAGTACTGAAGCCAAGGGCATCAGGCCAACGGCCGTGCGCAGGGCGGAAAAGCCACCGATGGCCGGCAGCACCAAGCTGTACAGAAGCAGCATCGTGAGCGCAAAGCTGCTGGGCCCCAGCAGCTCCGGCAAACGTTGCGTCCGAGCTGTCTCGGCAGAGCTTGCGGTCTGTGCTTTGCTCCGTGTCAGCAGCGCTGGGAGGAACACCAGGGCGGGGTAGCCGATCATCAGGACCGCGACCCGGTAGACCACGGTCGCCAAGGTGGATAGGCGAACGAACACCAGATGCTTGGCCCCATGGGCGAGCAGGCTGTGGAGGCTGACGGGATCCCCGTAGCGGCCGATGTCACCGAGGTCGTTGAGGTACAGAGCCTGGGCGGTACCGGAAGGAAACGCGGTTCCGAGAACGGCCCGATAGAGCAGGTGCATGGGCACGAGCGCAGCAATGAAGCCGGCCAGCATCAGCGCTACGTAGCCCAACGATGTTCCGGGCAAGGGCCCGGTGCCCGGCGAAGCTCGGGGATGGTGGCTGGCGGCCTGACGGCGCGCCCATAGGACGGTGACCAGCGGAACGATCAGGATGGAGGCGTCATTGCGGACCAGATACGCCAAGCAGACACACAGCAGCGCAAGTGCATCCTGCAAAAGGCCCTGTCGCTGCACGGTGAACAAGGCCAAAAACCACGCTACCGCCGCGCCGTAGTACAGGCCGGAGTCGGGCGTGGCCGAGCCCACCCACGCCGGTGACGAGAGCAGACACAGTGCGAAGGCCCCAAGCGCCACATAGCGATTGTGCGAGCTGCGCACGGCAATGTGCCAGGCCGCAGCCGCAAACAGCAACCCAACCAGGCTGGTCAGCAAGATACTGCTGTGCAAGGTGACACCGCCGAACGGCTTCAGCAAGAGTAGGGCGAGACTAACCCCCGGGCGCCAGTACTCCAGGCCGGTATTGGGCAGGGAAAGGTGTGCCTGTTGGAAGTCATACAGCACTCGGGTGTGGAAGCCGTGTCCGGCAGCGAGGCTCTGCCCCAGGCCGAGGTAGAAACATGCATCCGGTGTGCCACAGAACCGCAAAGGCCGGGCCAGCACGATCCTCAGCAACAAGACCACAACCCCCAAGGCAATGGCTATCCACAAAGGCAGTTGCTGCCCTAGCGAAGCGCTGGAAGGGATGGAGGTGGGGGCGTGTGTCTCGTTCATGAAACTGGGTGGTGTGTGTTTTCACTCTATCAGCGGCGCTTTGAGTGAGGGTTCATCGTGGATGTCCGTTGATGCCGTGCCTTGCCGGGCCGATACAATGGCAGGGAGATGCGCATTGTGCTTCCAGAGAAGATTCCGGTCGGCAAGGCATTTCTGCTTGTTTGCGTCCTGATTCTGGTGGAGCTTGTGGAAGGCACGGCGCCTGCGTATGCCTTGCTGGTCTTCTGCTACAACATGCTGTGCATCCTGGCCTTCAACATAGCCGGCGGATTTACCCGTCCGTCGGGTGCCTGGATTTTCTATTACTGGACGCTGGTGGCGGGCGTCGGTACGGTCTACAAGGCGCTGTTGGGTCAGGCCGCCGACACGCACCTGCAGAGCCCTCTGTTGGTCATGGCGGTGTACACGGCCACGGCAGGAGCCCTGCTGTGCTCCGCTTTTTTTGCACGACGGCTCGTCAATACAAAAGATGGCATTGCTGGACTTCTCCACGTGCCCACGCTGGACTTCAGCACCTCCGCCCTGGGCTGTGTGGTGATGGTCGTGTTCCTCAACTTCGCGTTCGGCATCGTCGGCGGAGGGATTGCGGGCGCCCTTCTGCATGGTCTGGCGATTGTGAACTACTTCCTGCCGCTCAGCATTCTTCTAGGAACCATTGCTGCTGTGCGCAACAGCGGCGGCCGGCGTAGCACCACACCACTGACGTTGGCGGTTCTTGCGGTTTCCACATACTGGGGCCTGCTTAGCTTCAGTAAGCAGGGGATGTTCTCGCCGTTTGTGTGCTGGCTGCTTGGCATAGCGTGGGCACGTTTCCAATTGGGTTTTCGGCACCTGGTGACAATTGCAGTGTTTGCGGCGATAGCCCAGGGCTGGATGGTGCCTTTGGCCAATGTGGGCCGAGTAGACCTGGGCTTTACCCCGGGACCAAACCCAAATTTGACGATCTTGGAAAAATACATCGCGCATCCCATGCTGCTTCGGCAAACCAATCGTGAGCGGCTATCCGCGTATGCGAGCTTGGACGTGTGGTACTACGGCACGCCTCAGGGCATCTTCGACCGTTTCACCATGCTGCCGAACGATGCTCAGCTCATCAGCTTTACGACGGACGCCAACCACTTCGGCTACCTTCCCATCATCGCGTACTACGAGAATTGGGTTCCGCATATCCTTGCGCCTCATAAGCTGGAAGGCTTACGTTTCGGCGGCAATACGTATGCCCATGAGCTCGGGCAGCTGGCCGACAACGACGTGACGACAGGCATCTCCTACAGTCCTTCCGCGGAGGCCTTCCACATTGACGGCTTTCGTTGCGTCATCTTTGTGCAACCTCTTATCTTCCTTCTGCTCTTCGTGGCGACGGACTATGTCTCCGGTGACCTCCGCGCACAGCCTTGGGGCCTTCTTCCATTGCTGCTGTTTTCTCACATAGCGCCGGAGCAATTGCTTGGCGGCAGCATCGGCTACACCTGGCTGGGAAATGTCGGCACCATTATTGCGATCATTATTTGTGGCTACGTGGCGCCGGTGTTTGGGCGTCTGCTCAAAGGCCGCGAGCGCTCCATCATCTGGCGAAACGATATCGGCCTTCCGGCACAGGCCGCATCCCCCCTTGCGGAGCCAGCGTGAGCCGGTTTCACGGTATCTTTGAACGAAGCTCCTTCTGAAGCGAGTCCTGGAATCAACGTATGAACAAGCTGGTTTTCGGCAACCTCATCTACCGTCCGCTGCGCTCAGTGATCAGCGCGCTGGCCGTGGCAATTGAGGTCATCATGATCCTGTCCATTGTGGGCATCATGTACGGCATCTTGAATGGCAGTCGCGACCAGCAGTCCGGCACCGGCTTCGACATGATCGCGCGGCCTGGCCAGGGGAGCGCCATTCTTGCTACCAGCAGTGCCTCAGCGAGCGTGAAAGTGGCGGATGTGCTGCGTGGATTGCCGCATGTGCAGGTGGTTTCCCCTGTGGCGATCAAAATCAACCTCGGCACATCCGTGCAGAACGTCTACGGCATCGACTACGCCACGTACGACGCGCTGCGGCCGTTTGTGTATCTTGCCGGCAAGCCCTTTCAGGCGCCCTTCGACATGCTGGTGGACGACATTGAGGCGGCAAACAACAAGCTGCATGTGGGCCAGCAAATTACGCAGTTCGGCCACAGCTTCCGCATCTGCGGCATCGTCGAGCATGGCAAGGGGGCGCGGCGCTACATACCGCTGGACACGCTCGACACCCTGGATGGAAGCCCCGGCAAGGCATCTTCGTTTTTGATCAGGACCGAGAATGCACCCCGATACCAGGAGCAGGTGCGGCAGGAGATCCACAACACCGAAGGCCTCAACGACTGGAGTGTGCAAACGCTGAAGGAACTGCTTTCATTCCTCACCCCGGAGCACATTCCGGCGTTTAACATCGGTCTCCGTGTAGTGATCGGGATCGCCGCCGTGATTGGCTTCCTGGTCATTTTCCAGTCGATGTACACGGCCGTGATGGAGCGCACGCGAGAGATCGGCATTTTGAAAAGCATGGGCGCGGGCAAGGCCGCGATCGTTTCCGTGGTGCTGCGCGAAACGGGGCTCCTGGCAGTTTGCGGCGTGATCATTGGCATCGTCACGACCATCCTGCTGAAAGCAGTGCTGCATGTGCGCTTCCCATCCCTCGCCTTTCAGTTGACCGGGGAGTGGATTGCAATTGCCACGGCAATCACGCTGGTGGGTGCACTCTTCGGCGCGACTTACCCAGCGCTGAAAGCCGCCCGCAAGGACCCTATCGACGCACTCGCGTATGAGTGAGGCTGCTGCTGGTCAGGCGAACTCCGGGAGCGTGATGTCCGGGGTGCAACGCGCTTTTCCTGTGGTCGCGCTTGGACTCGCCGCTTGGATGCTGGTCTGGATCTGGCTTTCCTGGCCCTATTCCCTGGATGACGCGCTCATCCACCTGCGCTATGCGGATCACCTGTTGCATCAGCATCGCGTGACCTACGATGGGGTGCACCCGTCATTCGGCACATCCAGCTTGCTGTATATCTCGTTGCTCGCTGCGCTGCGTTCGCTGTCGACATCGCCGTTGCTTCCCCGGGTGCTCTCGTCCATCACCTACGCTTCCTTATTCGGCGGCCTTGCGGTCACGCTCTGGCGCGGCTTGCCGCAGAGCACGCAAGGCGCGCACAGCATCTGGTGGGTCGCCCTTGCGCTTTTGATGGTGATGGTGGAGCCTTCCGCCGCGCGCTGGCTGAACGATGGCATGGAGACGGGGCTGGTCTTCGTGGCGGCGCTTCTTGCCATCGTGTTGCTGCGGCGCATGCTTGCCACGGAGCGACCGGGTGCGGCTTTACTGTTTGGAGCCGTGGCGTATGGCTTTCTTGCGGTGCTTCTTCGTGTGGAACTGTTGCTGCTCGTGGGGTCGGTGTCGTTGATGGCTGGTTTCGAGCTGCTGCGCTTGCAGCGAAGTTCAACCATTGGAGCCTTTGCATGGCGCCGCATGCTGACAGCCTCGCTGCCGCTTGCCGGAGGGCTCGCGGCCGCTTTGCTGGTTGTATGGACGATGCATGCGCTGCTGCCGGATACCGCGCTCGCCAAAGCCTTTGGCGCGTCTGCCTGGGACGAAACCATTCAGATGAGCGCGATCACGATTGCGAGCAGCTTCTCTTTCGGCATTGGGCTATTGCTGCTGTGGCTGGTCAGCCTGATGGCCTTAACGGATTTGCAACGCGTGCGGCCTGCGGACCTTTGTGCCAACATGCTGTTTCCCGTGGTGCTGCTTCTGTCCGCGACGCGTGGGCAGCAGATTCAAGGGATTCGCTACTTCGGATGGACACTGTTTTTTCCGCTTTTGTGGAACCTGCTTCGTTTCCGTGACGCGCCGCCACGCGGTGCCCGGGGCACCGACAGCCTCTTACGTTTCGCAGTTGTGTTGCTTGTTGTGCTTTTCGCTGCGTCCTCCGTGTGGGAGAGCCGGACCTTCTACCGTCTCTTTCAGGGCCGTGGCTCGGCGCTGACACAGATGCGTGCCGGGCACCTCCAGGGCCTGGAGGGACAGTTGGGCATCGCCGAAGATGTCGGCTTTGTCGGCTACTTTACGCGCGGCGACATCTGTGATCCGTATGGCCTTGTGAATGGGCGGGTAGCCGCTCAGCTGAAGTATCAGCAACGATTTGACCACTGTATGGCCATGCACCCCGCCTTCGCGTTCGGCGGAAAAGCCTTTCTGCATCGGGTGCAGGAGCAGCAGGACCTGGCTACCTGGTCGATTTGCGGCAGCTACCGCTTCGACAATGTGCGTACGGAAGACGTGCACTTCCTTGCCGTTGCCCCGAACGAGGTGGCGAAGGCCTGCCCCGGCCGGGCAAGCCCGATCAAAGCGTTGCTGCCTGAACTCTTCTGAGGAGCCGGCTCCCATTGGCAGAGAGCACCAGGTTTTGTCTAGGATGGGACGGGTGTTGACGTTTCTTCAGCAACGGCCAGCGGGCGCGCATACCGGGACCGCTCCGGGCACTCGCTCTGCTGTGCAGCCCATCGCACTGGCGCGCTATGCGCTGCTTGGGTGTGCGGCAGTGTTTTTTGTTCTGCGCTTCTTTCACCTCCACGCCGACTTTCCGAACGACTCGCCCTGGATGGATTGGGCCAAGTACACCGACGAAGGCTGGTACGGCGATGCCGCTATCCGGCACTATCTTTTCGGGCACTGGTATCTGGCCGGTGACTTCAATCCGGCAGTGGCGCTTCCGGTGTGGCCTTTGGTGCTTGCCGCGGTGTTTCACTTCACCGGGGTCAGTGTGGTGGCGGCGCGCGCGACGACGCTTTGTATCTTTGGGCTCATGCTGCTGGGACTCTATGTGCTGATCGCGAAGTTCACCCCCGGTGAGCACCGTCTTCGCGGCGAAGGGAGCTTGGCAGGGCCGATGACCCTGCTTTTGTTTACCACCAGCGCCTACTTCTACGCCTTCAGCCGCATGGCCATTCTTGAGCCGATGCTGGCGGCACTGACGGTCGCGGCCCTGTTCGCAGCGGCTTGCCTTGTGCCCTGGTCAAGCGAAGTCTCCAGCACCCGAGCACGCATGCAACAACTTGGGCTGCCGGTGCTGCTTGGCCTGTTGCTGCCGGCCATGGTGTTGACCAAGACGACCGGTGTGGCGCTCTTCCCGGCGGTGGCGTACATGCTGTGGCATCGCGCTGGATACAGGTTGCGGCCGGCGCTGCGTATGGGGCTTCTTCCAGCGCTGGTTGGCGTCGTTGTGTGGTTTGGGTACCTGCTCTTTTTGGTGCGGCCGCACTATAGCGAGGACTACCAGTACCTGTTTTCGGCCAATGCCTACACCGGTTTTCGTCTGCAACCATTGGCCGCGGTGATCTTCAACACCTTTGCCGATGGCCACTGGATCGGGGCCGTGCTGTATCCCGCGTTTTTTGTTGGGCTCACGTTGTTTCTATTTACGCGGCCAATGTTCTTTCGCAACCCACTGGTGGCGTCTCTTCTGCTGTGGGTTGCGGGCTACTTTCTGTTTCTTGGCTACCACAACAACCTGCAGCCACGGTATTACTACGTGCCCGCAGTCCCGCTCACGGTGCTTGTTGCGTTGATGATCGAGGAACTGCGCGTCACTGCCGCCGCACGGAATAACCGGCTTCGTCCGATGCTCGTACACTTCGTTCTTGCTGCTGTCATTGCTGGGATCGTTGTGCCCGATGTTGTGCTGCAACTCGACTTCGTCCGTCACCCCGAGTACACGCTGGAAGCGGCAGCGCAGGCAATTGCGCGCACCGTTCGCGCCGACAAAGACCATTCGCAACGCATCCTGTCCATCTCTGGATCGGACATTACCTTGATGACAGGCCTGCCTTCTATCGACGACGACTTCGGAACGCTCGATCTGGACGAACGCGTGCGGCTATACAGGCCTGGAT
>CAXTRU010000071.1:0-12521 GCA_964246665.1 uncultured Acidobacteriaceae bacterium | reverse complement strand
CCAACCTGCAGGAAGGGCAGGGCATGCACGGCGGTTTTGGGCGCGACCAGACATGGAACAACATGGCGGCAATCGGCCCGGACTTCAAACGCAACTTCGTGGATGAGGCGCCGGTAGGCAACATCGACATTGTGCCGACCCTGGCCCGGGTGCTGGGGATCGAGATGCCGAGCGTCGGGAAGCTACGCGGGCGTGTTGTTGGTGAGGCGCTTAAGGGCGGCGCGGCGGCCCATGCAGCGCCGGGGAAGGTGCTGCGGTCCGCACCGACCGCCGGCGGCCTCAGCACAACGATGGAGTTCCAGGAGATGGACGGAGTACGGTACTTCGACCGGGCCTGCTTTGGGACAGCGTCGGGCAAGCCCGGATGCGATTGAGCCCCGGGTTGCGCCGGACAAGTGAATACGTTGCAGCCGACGTAGGCTAGACAGGTGTTTGGAAGTAGTAGGACGAGCGAGGGTTCGTCAGCCAAGGGCTGGCGGCGCGCGGCGTGCGCGGGGCTGGTAGTTTCGCTGGCGCTGCCATGTTTTGCGCAACAGCACGGCAGTCAGGTGCATGGCCAGGTGGTGGATGCGCAGGGGCGTGCCTTGCCCGGAGCGCGGCTGGTCCTGCGTGATCTGCGTAGCGGGCGCGCGGAGAGTGTGACGGCCTCCGCTGATGGAAGCTTCCGGTCAAAACTACCGGCGGGCGGACGGGTGAGCCTCGAGGTGGAGGCGACGGGGTTCCGTATTGTGCGTGAGGAGGTCGACGCGGGGGCGGATGTACTGATCCGGCTTACGCCGGCCGCGGTGGGCGAGACGGTTGAGGTGACTGCCAGCATCAACGACACCACGTTGCGGTCGCCTGACCCGGCGCAGCGGGTGTATGTCAGCGAGGAGCTGTTGGATGCCAACCCGGGCCGGCCGGGCGCGCCGGTCAGCATCCCGGGGCTGCCGGTGGAGACGGCTTCCGGGGGCATCAAGGCGCCGCAATACTTTGCGCCGGGCGTGGCAGGGGATCATGGCGAGCCGATTGCGCAGTACATCGCCGTGGGCGACTTCCTGGCGCCGAATAACCTGTCGGCCAATGCGCACGGCAATGGGTATGCGGACCCGAACATCCTGATCCCGGCGGTGCTGGCGGGGGTGCGCACGGACGGAGGCGCGTTCAATGTGCTGGAAGGGAACCACTCGCTGAACCTGGCCGTTGCGTATGAGCTGCGGCCACGGCTGGACCGGTTTGTGACGCTGACAGGCGATGCCAGGGACCTGGACCTGGTCACCGGGTTTGGCTTTGGGGACGAACAGAATCCTGCGTGGGTGACCTTTGAGGCGCTCTACGGGAATGGCTTGCTGGATCGGCTGGAACACCGTCAGCAGTACAAGTTGAACGCAGCCAAACTGTGGGCGGTGGGCCGGCACCAGGTGCGGTTGTTTGGGGTGGGTTACTACGGGCAGTCGTTTGTCCCGGGGCTGGTGCCCATTGGGGAGGCTGCGGTGTTGCGGGACACGCTGGACCCGCGGCAGCATGACCAGAGCCACACCGCATTGGTAGCGGCAAACGATCAGTGGCAACTATCGCCCTCGGAGCAAGTATCCCTTTCTGGCATGTTTCGGACGCATAACCTCGCGCTCGACTCGAACTTTGGAGATGGCCTGATTCGGCAAAGCGAGTTCCGCACCGTGGCTGTGGGCGAGGCCAGCTACAGCAGGACTTGGAAAGAGCAGGTTGCAGTCATGGTGGGGGTGGACGAGGCTCGCGACGCGCCACGGCGGCTGGAACTGGATCACTACCTTTCGCTTGATCCGGCGATCTATGGGCCGTTCGCGAAGGTGACGGAGAACAACCTGACCATCAACGATGCGGCACCGTTTGCGGCGGTGAGTGGAAGGCTGTTGGGTCACCTGCGGTACTCGCTGGGATGGCGGCAGGATGAGGTCAAGGTCGGCAACACGGACCTGGTAAACCCGGCGAACTCGTTTGACCAGCTGGCAAGCGTGAGCAATCCGAAGGGGACGATTTCGTGGGCGCCTTCGGGACGCTCCGTGCTGCCGGTGGTGTCGTGGGCGGCAGTGAGCTAGCTGGCTTCTGTTGATGCGAAGAGCCAGCGCAGGACACGGTCGAAGCGACGTGCCCAGGCGTCCTCATCGTGCACGCCGCCGGGAACGCGCAGGTAACGAAGATCGACTTCGTCCTGCCAGCCACGCGTCAGCTGCGGCTGGTTTAGCTGATCGCATTCACGCAGATGGCGAAGACCTTCGCCTAGGCCCATGTCGAGCCAGATTCGCGGGCGGGGACGCTCCTCGTTGAACACCGACACCGGGCGGGGACTGGCGTTGAAGCGGCGGAAGGGCGGGAGGATGCGAGGGCGTTGCGAGTTTTCCGGGCCGATGCGCGTGAGGATGTCGCGACGGTTCCACCAGACGCTGGGAGACAGCACGCCGAGCTTGCCGAAAACCTGCGGGTAGTCAAGGCCGATAGCGAGCGAGATGAGCCCGCCCAGGGAGCTGCCGGCGAGGCCGGTGTCCTGAGGGCCTGGGCGCGTGCGGAACGAGCTGTCGATCAGCGGCTTGAGTTCGTCCACCAGAAGGCGGGCGTAGAGCGGGCCTTTGCCGCCGCCGTGGCGCCAATCACGGCTTGGGGTGTATTCGTCCATGCGGTGATGGCCGGCGTTGGCGACGCCGACGAGGATGAGTGGCTCGATGAGCTGCTCACGGGTGAGGCGGTCAGCGGTGGAGTGTGCGCGCCACGTGCGGCCGGGCACGTATGACGTGCGTGGGTCGAACAGGTTCTGGCCGTCATGCAGATAGAGCACGGGGTAGCGGCGGCCAGGGTCTGTGCCATAGGTGGGCGGCAGCCAGATGCTTATGTCGCGAGCGTCGGGTAGGAAGCTTGATTGGAATTGGCGAAGCTGCCGAAGCCGTGGATTGCGGTCGAGGTCGTCTGGATCGTCGAAACGCCAATGACCTTCGGCATCCAATTCTGGTTGTGGCCCGTCGAAGGGCAGGTGCCGTGAACGTTGGTGGGACGCGGCCGTACGGGAAGCGAATTGTTCTTGGTCTATCGGCAAGGGAAGAAGTTAAGAGTGAAGAGTTAGGAGTGGAGCTGGGCTTGCTTGTTTCGCTGAATTGTCGAAGATGCGGATGGCTTGAGGCTTCAGACTACCTGAGGCGTAGATGCATGAATCGCGAATATCACCGCTGGAACTCGAGGGAGCTGGGCCGGGACATGGAGATGCTTGTCTTCGGCCATGCGGGCCTGCCGGCAGTTGTGTTTCCGACCTCGCAAGCGCGGTTCTATGAATTTGAAGACAACGGCATGGTGGGCGCTGTGGCGGACAAGATCGACCGCGGCGAGTTGCAGTTGTTCTGCGTGGACTCCGTCGATGCGGAGAGCTGGTACAACCGCAATGTTGGCTCAGACTGGCGGATCGCGCGGCAGGCCCAGTCTGACCGCTATGTGGTGCATGAGGTGGTGCCGTATGTGCGCTGGCGTAACGGGTCACCGCACCTGATCGCGATGGGCTGCAGCTTCGGCGGCTACCATGCGGTGAACACCAGCCTGAAGCACCCGGATGTCTTCACCGGCTTCCTGTCGATGAGCGGTGCGTTCGACATGAAAGCGCTGGGATTTCTGCCTGGATACTATGACGCCAACACGTTCTACAATCTGCCGCTGGACTACCTGCCCGGGTTGAGCGATGAGTGGTTCCTGGGGCAGATGCGGCAACGGCGCTATGTACTGGCGACCGGTGTTCATGATCAGTGTTGGAACGACAATGAGCGGCTCGCCGCGGTCATGCGCGACAAGGGCATCCCGGTGCAATTGGATGTGTGGGGCAACGGTGCACGGCATGACTGGCCGTGGTGGCGCGAGATGGTGAAGGCGTATTTGTAACCTTCCGCACAATCTTTCGTACGTTGTCATGGGAGGTCAGGGTGCGGTGTCGGGATCGGTTTGTCCTGCTTGGAGGGAGCCCGGTGAAGCAGCAGGGACCGGCAGGGCTTTTCGATCCACGTGTACGTGAGCCAGGCCACAGGGTAGAGGGTCAGCACCAGGTGTGCTGATGCAACCGGGCAGGCAGATGATGAACAAAGAGTGCCAAGGTGTGCGAGTACGGCAGTTGCAGCAGGTAAACGCCATAACTAATTTCACCTCCGACCTGTAAAGGACGACTCGCCAGTATGCCGGACCGGACATAGGCGAGTGTCCAGATCAGGAGAGCGAACGGGCCGAGCAGCAGGCCATTGCGCACCACCTCGTGAGGCACGCGACCATTCAACAGGAAGAAACCAAGGCAGACGGCAAGGCTGCACGGAAGCAGCCAGCGTGGTGGCGCGTGGAGGTTGGCCGGATCGGCCCGCTGACGATCAAGGAAGTGCAGCCCCAAGACCACGCCGGCGAGGAACTCTCCCAGACGCGCAAGGGGAGTCACCAGCGAACCATGGGCCTGCTCGGCCCAGTGTGGATGGAACCAAGCGAGCCAGGTGTGTGTCAGGACCGGGGGCAGCAACTGCAGAAACCAGAAAACGGCGATCCAGCGCACCGGGTGGTGTCGCAGTCGGCTGAGCTTGATCACCAGGAACGGGAACAAGAGGTAGAAGAAGGCTTCGCACGACAGCGTCCATGCGGCCGCATTCACATCCAGGGCGAGACGTGGGAACCAGTCCTGCACAAGAAGCATGTCCGCCGGCAACGCCCAAAGATGCGTCCATCGGTGGAACTGCAGCAGGTCTCGCATAAATGGCTCCAGCGCCCATAAAAAGGCGAAGAGATACAGCGGATACACGCGGGCGAAGCGAGCACGGTAGAAGCGTCCGAAGTTGGGATCGCGCTCGTGGGTATAGGCAAGGAGGAAACCCGACAGGATGAAGAACGCGGACACACCCGTGAATCCGGCTTCTAGCACGCGCCTCAACTCGCCTGTAACGAAATTCGTTGCAGCCGGTCGGGGCAGAAAATGAAAAAGCAGGACGTAGGTGGCGGCAAAAAAACGAAGTGCGGTCAGGCCCGGCAAAGGCGTTCGCCGGTCAACCGTCGGCATGGGGCTAACGTACCATAGGGCAACGCAGGGCGGCGAAGGTGGTGAGGATGAAGCGGATCGGTGTGCTGTTTGGGCAGGAAAATACATTTCCTGGGGCGTTGGTGGAGGAAATCAACCAACGCGAGCTCGAGGGCCATGGTGCGGAGGAGGTGCAGGTAGGCGGCGTCAATGTGGCTGAACCCTGTCCATAGGCGGTGATGAGGGATCGCAGCTACCTGAAGAACGCCGTGCTCACCGGGACGCAGGTGATCAACAATCCGTTTTGGTGGTCGGCCGATGACAAGTTCTTCAACTATGCGCTGGCCTCCAAGCTAGGCGTGGCGGTGCCGCGCACGGTCATTTTGCCGCACAAGCTCTATCCGCCCAACACCGATGCCCACAGCTTCCGCAACTACCAGTACCCGCTGCGTTGGGAGGAGATCTTCGACTACGTCAAGTTCCCGGCCTTCCTGAAGCCGCATGACGGTGGCGGATGGAAAGACGTGTACCACGTGCGCAACGAGTGGGAGTTCTTCCACGCGTACGACCAGAGCCGCGATCTGGCGATGACACTCCAGGCGGCGGTGAACTTCAACGAGTACTTTCGGTGCTACGTGGTGGGCCAGCAGGACGTGCACATCATGCCGTACGACCCGCGGCAACCGCATCACCGGCGCTATGTGCAGGACCCGCCGGAGTATCCGCCCGAGTTGTTGCAGCGCGTGGAGTCGGACGCGCGCAAGCTCTGCCAGGCGCTGGGCTATGACCTGAACACGGTGGAGTTCGCGGTAGAGAACGGCGTGCCGTATGCGATCGACTTCATGAATCCGGCGCCGGACGCGGATTACCACTCGGTGGGTGCGGTGAACTTCACGTGGATCGTCAAAAAGGTCGCGGACCTTTGCCTTCAGAAGGCCCAAACCGAGGTGCCGCAGAGCGCGGGGCTGCACTGGTCGCGCTTTCTTTCCGGCGGCGCCGTGGCCCTGAGCGCTGCCGCAGCGCCGCCGGTTGCAGAGGACACGGCGCGGGCGGGGCTAATGAAGAAAGCGGCAGAAAAGAAGGCTGTCCGGGCATCAGCGAAGAGGCGCTAACCGCAAAGATGTACAAGGTATGCGGCCAGCATCGCCTACAATCGAAGGGAGGTCGGAGGTGGCAATGCGAAAGAGTGCGATCTTTGCCGAATCCTTTTTGGATGGCTTGACGATGGCTGGGTTTTTGCAGCGGCTTCAACGCCCCAGCGAACCGGCTCGTTTGATGGAACCACCTTCGGACCGTACCGGCTGGGCTACGCGAGTGTTCGAGATGGGCGCGAGCAATGACGCGGAGATAGCCCTACGTGGGGATTTACATCGCGTACCTGAACCTGCGTTGCGCAAAATGATCGTCTTACTCGAAAAAGAGAGTGAATACCGCAAGGCGCATCCATCCACCCCTGTCCAGACTTTCCATGGCGCCTCCTGAGAAGTACCTGCTGCCCACGAGTAGTGAACTAGAGCAGCTTACAGACGAGAAGGTCAGAGCGCTTACGGTTCTGGCCGATCGTGAAAGCAGCCGTTCCAACGCATACGCCATCACTGGTATGCTTTGCGGAACCTTCAGCTTTCTTTCTTGCCTTGGTGCATTCATCCTTCTAGTACTACACGGGCATGAGACTGCCGCAGGAGTTGTGCTCGGAACCACTGTCCTCGCCACAATTGGACGGATGATTCGAGGACGTTAAGCGTACTGCACGGATGCCGAAAGGGCCCGATCGATGCGACCTTCCTTCACGCTGGGGATCGAAGAGGAGTACCAGACCATAGACCCGGAGACGCGCGACCTGAAATCGCATATCTCCACGGACATGCTGGCGCAGGGCAAGATGCGTCTGCAAGAGCGGGTTAAAGCGGAGCTGCACCAATCCGTCATCGAGGTTGGTACGCGCGTTTGCCACACGGTCAGTGAAGCGCGTGAGGATCTGTACGACCTTCGACGCAACCTGATTCGCCTGGCGGAAGAGAATGGTCTGGTGCTGGTTGCAGGGGCGACGCACCCCTTCGCGGATTGGCGCGATCAACAGATCTACCCGGACCCACGCTATGACAAGGTCGTGGAGGATCTGCAACTGGTGGCACGGTCGAACTTGATCTTTGGCCTGCATGTGCA
Organism: uncultured Acidobacteriaceae bacterium; assembly: GCA_964246665.1. GTDB lineage: Bacteria > Acidobacteriota > Terriglobia > Terriglobales > Acidobacteriaceae > Granulicella. The sequence goes on along the minus strand of CAXTRU010000071.1, from coordinate 5,377 downwards.
TGTGGGGATTGAGGACCGTGAGTGTGCCATCCGCATCATGAACTCGCTGCGCTATTTCCTGCCGCACATCCTGGCGCTGAGCACCAATTCGCCGTTCTGGATGGGCATGGAGACCGGCTACAAGAGCTACCGGGCCAAGGTCTTCGAGCACTTCCCGCGGACCAACCTGCCGGACTCGTTCGCGGATTACTCCGAGTTTGAGAACTACGTCAATCTCTTGGTGAAGACCAACTGCATCGACAATGCCAAAAAGATCTGGTGGGACATCCGGCCGCACCCGTACTTCAACACGGTCGAGGTGCGGGTGTGTGACATCCCGATGCGTGCCGAAGAGACGGTCGCCATTGCGGCGCTGATCCAGGCGACCGCAGCGAAGCTCTACAAGCTGCACTCCTGCAACCAGGATTACCGGCAATACAGCCGTGCATTGCTGATGGAAAACAAGTTCCGGGCCGTGCGCTATGGCCTGCAGGGCAAGCTGATCGACTTCGGCAAGCAGGAGGAGGTGCCCGAGTGCGACCTGATTCAGGAGTACCTGACGTTTGTTGACGATGTTGTCGATGAGCTCCAGAGCCGGCCGGCCATCGAGTACATCCAGACCATGATCCGGGAAGGCTCGGGCGCCGACCGGCAGTTGAAGGTGTGGCGCGAGACGGGCGACCTGAAGAAGGTTGTGGATTACATGGCTGGGGAGACGCGGGCCGGCTTATAGGCTTGGAATCGGCATCGAAACAAGAGAGAAACGAATCATCGGCAGGACAACAAGGAACCTTTGACAAGTACCGAGACGCAGCCCATGACCTCAGCGCCCCAACCCGCAGCCACCGACCTTCGGTCCGTTCCGTTCCCCGAGGAGTTCCATGAGGGAGCGCATAACGCGGCAACGACCTGCCTTCGCATTGAGCCGACCGAGCGCGTCACATTGATCACCGATGAAGGCACCGCGCCCATTGCGGCCTCGATTGCGGCGGAGCTCGACCGGATCGGCTGCACGTGGCACGGCTTTGTGCTGGAAGAGCTGGCGCCCCGACCGCTGAAGGAGATGCCGCCGGAGGTGCTTGCCGACATGGAACAGGCGCAGGTGAGCATCTTCGCTGTCGAAGTGCAGCCCAACGAACTGCGCAGCCGTATGCAGATGACCGATGTGGTGAACCGTCGCCGCATGCGTCACGCGCACATGGTGAACATCACGCCAGAGATCATGCTGGGCGGCATGCGTGCGGACTTCAACGCCGTTGACCGGCTAAGCCAGGCCGTGCTGGACCAGGTACGCAAGGCGGCCTATGTGCGCGCGACCACCGATGCCGGCACAAACATCTTCGCGGAGCTCGACCCGGAGTACCGCTGGTTCAAAACGTCAGGGATCATCAGCCCGGAGAAGTGGGGCAACCTGCCGGGCGGCGAGGTCTTCACCGCGCCGGGCGAGATCAACGGGGTGTTTGTCGTCGACGGGGTGGTTGGCGATTACCTTTGCAAGCGTTACGGCATCCTGCGTGACACGCCGGTGACCATCCATATCAGCCGCAACCGGATCACCTCGGTGGAGTGCGCGAACAAAGAGTTGGAGCAGGAGTTCTGGGATTACACGCACACGGATGCCAACTCGGATCGCGTGGGTGAGTTCGCCATCGGAACCAATATCGGTGTGGCGAAGGTGATCGGAAACATTCTGCAGGATGAAAAGTTTCCGGGCATCCACATCGCCTTCGGTGACCCATACGGCGCTCACACGGGCGCACCCTGGAAGTCGACAACACATATTGACGTTGTCGGGTTGGGGTTCAACATCTGGCTCGGTGGGCCGGAGGGCGAATTGCAGATCATGAGTCAGGGTGAGTTTCTGATCGAAGGATGAGACACACTCGGATTGGCGATAAATGCAGATTGCCTCGGCCATGACAACGAGAAGGATGGTCTGTCCAACGTGATCGAGCCGTTCCGTAGCGACTTCAACGCGCGCTTCACCGAGGCCAAGTATCGAGAACTCATCAGCCGGTTGAATGCGGAGTGCGGAACCGAGATTGAGTTCCGCATGGCGGAAACGCCGTGCTTCTTCCACGAAGATTTCCTGAACGAGATGGTCCGGGCCGGGATTGACCTGACCGACCAACTTCTAGGGGATGCAGAGTATTTGCGGCGCTCGGAAGCGGCGATCCCCGCCGAGTACAACGTGCCCGGCCGCGGACCTCATCCGCACTTCATGACCGTGGACTTCGGGCTGGTGCGGAACCAGGCTGGGGAGCTCCAGCCGCGGTTGGTGGAGATGCAGGCCTTTCCCTCCATCTTCGGCTTTCAGCCCATCTTCGGAAGAACATACAAGGAAGTCTTTGATCTGGACACACGGTTGGAGTGCCTCTTTGGTGGCCTCGCGGAAGCGACCTACTGGAGACTTCTCCGCGACGTGATTGTGGGCGACCACGCGCCGGAAAATGTCGTGCTGCTGGAGATCGACCCGGAGCACCAGAAGACCCTGCCAGACTTTCGCATGCATGAGAAACATCTCGGCATACGTACCGTGGACATCGCGACCGTGGTCAAGCAAGGCAATCAGCTGTTCTATCGCGACCCGGCGCACCTGGGCCGGCTGACCCGCATAGAACGCATCTATAACCGCGCCATTGTCGATGAGCTTGTGCGCAAGCAGATCAGTCTTCCCTTCGACTACAGGGACGCCCTGGACGTGGAGTGGGCCGGGCACCCGAACTGGTACTTCCAGATCAGCAAATTCTCCATCCCCCACCTGCGGCACCCGACCGTGCCGGCAGCTGTCTTCCTCGATGACTGGTTCCGGGGCGACGGACGGGACCGGTTGCCCCCTAGCCGTGAGGACTGGGTGTTCAAACCCCTGTACTCCTTCGCCGGCAAGGGAATCCAGTTTGGTCCGTCAGACGCTGATCTGACCGCCATCCCCGAAAAGGAGCGGGGCAACTATCTTTTGCAGGAGCGTGTCCGCTTCGAGCCGGTGATCCAAACGCCTGAGGGCATGACCCAAGCCGAGATCCGCATCCTGTATGTCTGGCCCGACGGACAATCGATGATCCCGATGACCAGCCTGGTACGGATGGGGCGGGGCATGATGATGGGCGTCGACCACAATCGTGACCGAACCTGGGTTGGGGGCACCGCTGGACTGTTTCTTCCGGCGACAGCCTGACCCCGTGTGTGCCATTTGTCCCCCACTTTGGGTATAGTCTTCGGTAACCCTTCAGATAGAATCTGGTGCAGCAAGACTAGGTACGTCCAGGGCGATGAGTGAAGATGCCAGCAGAAGAACTAACAAAAACCGAGCCTGTTCGGACGGCCGTCCGCTTTCCCTTGCACCTGGAGTTGGTGCTGTTTGCTGACCAGAAGGAGTACCACGCGGTGACGGAGGATGTTTCCGCCAGTGGTGTCCTGTTCGCGGCCGATGATCTGCCGCCGTTGGGAAGTTCCGTGGAGTTCCGCTTAAGCATGCCCGCGAAGGTGATGGGCGGCGCCGAGGACGTGATCTTGCATTGTGTAGGCCGAATCGTTCGCCACGCAGCGAGCGACGGCAAACGACTCGCTGCCGCGGTGATCGACGAATACGTGTTGAAGGCTGAGCAGGTATGACATTTGACGGAGCAAAGGTGGCCAATGGCGACCTGATAAACGGCGACGCCACGGCGAATCAAATCCGAGTGCTGCTGGCCGACTCGCAGGCCATCTACCGGGTTGGTATGCGCAAGATCTTCGCACTGGAAGATGACATTCGTGTCGTCGCCCAGGCGGAAACCCTCGACAACCTGTTCGCGGCGCTGGCGCGGTTTCCCACCGATGTGGTGCTGCTGGAAGGCGCGCTGATCTCGGGGACCATCGATGCCATCCCGGAGTTTGTGCGCCGGGCGCCTGAGGCCAAGCTCATCGTTCAGGTAACCGAAGCCGATGAAAGCAACACGGTGGAGCTCTACCGGCGGGGCGTCCGCGGTGTGGTGCCGCGCTCCATCTCGCCGGACCTGCTGGTGAAGTGCGTGCGCAAGATCGCGCTGGGGGAGACCTGGATCGACAACCAGTCCATCAGCTGGGTCATCGAGGCGTACCGGGCGCAGGCGCAAATGTTGACCAACCCGCGCACCCAGCCTCGGCTGTCCGAGAAGGAATTGGCGATCATCGGCTGTATCACGCGCGGCATGCGCAACAAGGAGATCGCGTACCAGATTGGCACCACCGAGCAGGTGATCAAGAACTATCTGCGCAAGGTGTATGACAAGCTGGGTGTTTCGGATCGACTGGAACTGGCGCTCTACTGCTTGCACCACCAGATCCTGAAGAACGAGACCAACGGTGCGGAAATGGCATACGCCGATCCCGGCGTCCCGTTGCGCGCCAAAATGTAGGCGCTGCGGAAAGCACAACGCGAGGCCTTTTGGTAGGCCAACAAGGCGCCGCGTGTTGCCATTGGACCCGCGTTGCTGAACTCACTCTGTACGCCTGCTGTCTAAAAAGATCTCCTGAGCCCGTGGCTTCGGGCTGGTTCACGTGCTGTTGTTTGTCTTGGGACAGAATGATGGCCGGCAAAGGCCTAAAAATCAGTTGCTATTGATCGAGCCGCTCAGCCCGGGGGACGTGGCCGGTGCGGTACGTCGTGAGCGACGGCAAGCCTGAGGCGAGCACGACGTGCATCCCGTCCAGAGGATCGAAACAGGGGCGAAGGCCGGTTTGCTTTTGGCATCGCCTCCCGATACCCTATCCCTGTGACGTGTCCCGTTCAGCACCGGCTGTTTCGTCTTCGCTGTTGTTGCTGAGGTGTGCCGGCGAGCCTGCGCCGTGAATTTGGCTGCGATCGGCAGCTTCCTTCCCTTTCAGTATTGCGACTGGAGATTTGCTTTGAGCACTGAAGCCTCTGTTTCGGCTATTCCTTCCACAACCCCTGCCGCCCCTGCGCCCAAGGAAACCAAGGCGCAAAAGGTGGAGCGTCTGAAGCAGGAGAAAAATCCATGGGAGGCGTGGGAAGAGGTGCGGCAGTTTGCCCGCGAAGGACGCGAGGCCGTGCTACCCGAGTGGGCCGGGACGTACTTCAAGTGGTGGGGTATCTACACCCAGGGTGACGGGGTAGGAGCCACGGGCGGTGTCGGCGGCGAGGGCAAGGCAAGCGAGTACTTCATGCTGCGGATCGGCATCCCGAACGGCCTGCTGACCTCGCACCAGACGCGCGTGATTGCGGAGATCGCGGCGCAGCACGGCCAAGGGCTGGCGGACATCACCACGCGGCAGAATATTCAGCTGCATTGGCTGACCATCCAGGCGCTGCCGCAGGTGGTCGATACGCTGACCGAGATCGGCCTAAGCCCCAAAGGCGCGTGCGGCGATGTGGTTCGCAATGTGACAGGCTGCCCGCTTGCCGGGCTGAACCATGAAG
>CAXTRU010000070.1:0-12549 GCA_964246665.1 uncultured Acidobacteriaceae bacterium | reverse complement strand
GTGGTGGCTAGGTCGATGCGGATTGGTAGGTGGGCGTTGCTGATCGGGTTGGCTCTGTAGCGTTGGACTCAGGTTGGGCGTCTGGTTGCGGCGCGGGGCGCAGCTCTACCAGGAAGCGTGCGCCGACGGGTTGGTTCTTCTCCGCGCGGATGCTGCCGCCGTGTTCCTGCACGATCTTGGCCGCGATGGCGAGGCCTAAGCCTATGCCGCGCTGCTTGGTGGAGAAGTAGGGCAGGAAGAGACGCTCGCGCATTTCGTCGGTGAGACCGGGGCCTGTGTCGGCTACGGTGAGTTCGAGGTTGCCGCTGTCAAGCAGGCGGGTTTGCACGGTGAGTTCGCGGAGCATGGTGTCGTGCATGGCTTCGGCGGCGTTGTCGATCAGGTTGCTGATGGCGCGTTTGAGGCTTTCTGGGTCGGCCAGCGCGAGCGGCAGGTTGGGCGCGAGACGGCGGCGGAGACGAATGGCACCAAGTCGGCCGGTGAAGAGCACCAGGGCGTTGTCGACGATGGTGTTGAGGTCGGCGGGGCGAGGCTGCGCGGCGGGGAACTCGGCCAGGGTGCTGAACTGGTCGACCAGCGAGCGCATCGTTTCCACCGAGGCACCAATGACCTCGGTGCTGCGGCGGATCACAGCGGGTGAAGGCGAGTCGACGTTGTGCTCGGTGAGCAAGGGAGCGAGGCGGTCGATGTGCCGTCGGATCAGCTCGGCGTTGAGCGAGATGGGCGTGAGCGGGTTCTTGATCTCGTGTGCGACGCGGCGGGCGACCTCTTTCCAGGTGCTTTGCTTCTGGGCACGCAGGATTTCGGAGACGTCCTCAAAGGAAACGACGTAGCCGAGGTGATCGCGTGCGGGGCTGGTTTCCAGCAGGGCCACGACGGCGGAAACGTGCACGGTGCGATTTGGGCCGGGAAACTCCAACTCCCCTGATGCGGAACCCATCCGATGGCTGCGCTGCATGAGGCGCTCGAGGGTTTCGACGGCTTCATGAGGGAGATGCTCGTCGAGCGCGGAGCCCAGGAATGGCCGCTCGCCGCCAGGATCGAGCATCTCCGAGAAGGCGCGGTTGTTGAGCACGATGCGGCGTGTGGGAGAGAGTGTGACGACGCCGGTGGGAATGGTTTCGATAATGGTTTCCAGCTCAGCGCGGCGACGAAGCAGGGTTTCGTTCACCTCGGTGAGCTGCGCTGAGGAGGCTTCGGCATCGATGCGGGCCTGCTCCAGATCGGCAGCCATGGCGTTGAAGCTGTCGACCAGCTCGCCGAGTTCTTCGGTGGCTGATTGCTCCACGCGGCGCGCGTAATCGCCGGCGGCGATGGCTTCCATGGCATCGGCGAGCGCTTCCACGGGACGCGTGACCTGCTTGGCCGTGTTGAGCGCGAGCCAGCAGCAGGCGAACAGCGCCAGCAGCGTGATGAGGAGCAGAACGCCGGTGTAGAGCGAGCGTACCTGGCGGCGCTCGCGGAAGATGAGCCAATAGGTTTGCGCGGCCTGGCGGAGCCGCACGTTCATGGACGCGATGTCCTGCGGGAAGGGCAGGCCGACGACGATGAGACCGCCGTTGCGCAGGCCGGCTGTGGCGAGGGAGTAGTCGGTGCCGGCGAGGTTGGTGAGAGCGCTGTTGTTGCGTTGCGCGGCTTCGAAGATGTTGTGCGCGAGCGTGGGGTCGAGTGGAGTGGGATTGATGGTTTGTGTTGTGGCGTGCTCGCTTTGGGGCGGATGGAAGGCTGCGAGTGGGACGGTGTCGTGGAAGAGGACGGCGAAGCCGCCTTGGAGGGTTAGCTCGTGCGTTTGGAGCACGCGGTACACGGTTGCGGCGTCCGCGTGCGAGAGGGTCTTGTGTTGTGCGCTTGCCGCGCCACGCAAACTGGGCAAGTCGGCTAGCTGCACGGCAAGCGTATCGGCTTCAGAGCGGGCGTTGGCGCTGGCGTAGCGGGTGAGCGCGGCGAGCATGCCGTCGGCGTCGTCGCGCATTTCAGTGACCGGCTGCGAGAACCAGCGATCGACGGCGCGGTTCATCAGCAGGTAACTGAAGAAAAACATGAAGGCCAGCGGAACCAGCGACACCATCACCGCGCCCCAAAGCATGCGGGTGCGGAGGCGGGTGCCGAGGACGCGGCTGCGCTGGTCGGCGTAGAGCTTGAGCAGGTTGCGGACCAGGACAACGAGGATGCCGACGAAGAGCAGAAACGCGACGATGGAGAGCGCCAGGAAGACCAGCGTTTCGACTGGCGATTTGGGGTCGAGCACGGGCTTATTGAAGGCGTTCAGGGTGCCAAACGCGAGAAACAAGACGAGCAGGCAGACGAAAAGGGCGATGATCCACGCGCGCCGGCTTTGGGTGCTGCCCATGCGATGAAGTGTACGCTGCGAGAGAGGCACATCTTCGTTTCGCTTTGCCTCGGGTAGTTTGGCGACGGAAATGCGTCGCTAAAAAGTACGGAGGTGGCCGGGTTCGCAAAGATCGACTCCAGCGAGTTTGCGCCTTCATCGTTCGATATGCTGCGAAGGTGACGAACGCAGAGCATTTCAGTGCACGCTATTCCGGCCCGGTACGGCGAGTGCTTGTGTGTCTCCTTGGCATCGCCCTTTACTGGGCGGCCCTGAAGACACGCTACTGGCCGCTTGTAGGTGATGCATCGCTGATGCACTATGTCGTCTTTCTTCTCCGCCAGGGAGCAGTGCCCTACAAGCAAATTATCGACATCAACCTGCCGGGAACCTATGCCTTTGAAGGTTTGGGAATGGTTGCATTCGGCGATCATGCCTATGGCTTGAGACTTTATGACTGGTCCCTGATGATCGCCATGTTGGCCGGATGCGTCGCGTTTTTCGAGCGTCACTGCCGCTTCGCCGGCGCTTTTGCGGGGCTTCTTTTCGACCTTGTTCACCTCCAGGACGGGATTGCACAGCAGGGTCAGAGAGATCTGCTCCTGGCAGTGCTTATGATGTGGGGGTTTGCCGCCTACGGAATGTATCTTCGGGGTTCGGGTCGATCTGGTCTTCTTCCGTTTGCTTCCGGTCTGGCGTTTGGAGCCGGGTTCACGGTGAAACCTGTTCTGTTGCCCCTGTTTTGTGGAACGCTCGCTTACGGGCTTTATCGGTGGAAAGAGGTGCGTCGTCCTGTTTCGTTGATTGGGCTTATGGCAGGCATAGCGATACCCCTCGTTGCGACGGTACTCTGGCTTACCCACAAAGGTGCACTTGGTGCGTTCTGGGCGATCTCTCGGTCCTTGGTACCTCTGCATGCCAGTCTGGATCGTCGGCCGGTCCTGTTCTTATTGACGCATAGCATCTCTCCAGTCGAAGTGCTTGCCGCCTTCGGCCTTTGTCTCATGTTGATCGGTAGGAAGCGAGGCGATGCGGACGGAGTTCTGCTCCTAATTGCCTTTGCCGGAACACTGTTTGCGTTTGTTGGGCAAGGCAAAGGGTATCCGTACCAGAGGTATCCCTTCCTTGCGATGCTCTTGCTCGGGATTGGATGGCTTGTGGATCAGGGCCTGGGAAACAGGCGTACTGGACCGTTTGCGGCGGCAACATGCGTACTTGCCGGCTCTCTTGGCCTTAGATATGCATGGAAAGCTACCACGTACAGTATTACGACGCCATTTCAGACTGCCTTGTCCCAACAGCTTACCCATCTAGGGTCTCCCGAACAGCTTTCTGGGCAGGTCCAATGCCTCGATACATTCGGAGGATGCATCAACACGTTGTTTGAGCTTGGGGCTCGTCAGAGTACGGGATTTCTGTACGATTGCTACCTATTTACATCGCCAAGCGCGGTGAGAGATCAGTACAGGTCCAGTTTTATGGACAGCCTTCAGCGCACTCGGCCGAAGGTGATCGTGCTTTCGAGCCAATATTGCTTTGCCGACATGAACGGAGGCTACGAAAGGGTAAAGTCCTGGCCTGATCTTGCCACAACCTTGGAACGTGATTACCACATGGTGTACGACTTCATCCCCAACCAACCGCAGAAGTGGTTTTCGCGCCCTCAGCTCCCGGCTGGGTTTCGGGTGCTGGTGAGAAAGTCCGCTCAGTGAGCCTACGGAGATTGTGGGCTTGCCCTGGAGTGAGATCATGGGAGCGGGCTGTAGTAAGCGCAGGATACCAAGCAATCCCGTAATCGCTGTGATTGTATCTAACGTCCGAAGCTTTACCAAGCAATTCGCCCGGTCGCTAGAGAAGCGTTGGACGAAGGCGATCACTACGTTCGCGTCGATGGTCCGGTGGCAGGGAAGCACATGTATCCCCTGCCTAAAGTTCTGAATGCCCCCTATCTGAGCGATCAGTTCCGTCCGTCGACAGAGGTGAACAGAAAGGGATGAATGACGAATAGTACTTCGTTGCACTGCCAGCAGAAAGGATTGTTGTATTTGGTCCTGCGAGAACTCCTCATCAACCATGGACGAATGCACGCTGCCATGAGTTGGTGGTTGGCGAGGCTTATGGTAGTGATCGTTGGTCTCTTTGACGTGGCTGTTCTGTGGCGTTTTGGCGGTGCAGACAGCATCGTCAGTGAACGACTACGGAGCCTTGGCCTGCGGCGGTGGGACGGCTCGTAGGCTGAAGCTGGCGACGGTCGGCGGCATGGTGTCCGGGCGGACCTGCAGGGTGCCTAGCACTTCGGTCTCGGCGGGTGTCTGGTCGTGCAGGCGAAAGACCAGGAGGCCGGGTGCGATCTCTTTTGCGGCGAGCAGGGTGAAGCCTCCGGTTTGCTTGCGCAGTTCGATCTGGGCGGCTTCCGTGATGCCGGCTTCTGCCGTGGGCAGGGCTTTGGCGAAGGTGGCAGGGTCCGTGCTGTTAAAGGCGGCGAGCCAGGCGAAGAGCAAGCGGCCGGCGGGCGAGTCAGGGATTTGGCCGAGCTGGTCGCCGTCGCGAGGAAGTTTTACGACGACGAAGGGATGCACGGTGCTGGGGTGTTTTGCCGGACGGGTCGCAACGGGCGCCTCATTGGGGCCGCCGAGGTAGATGGTGTCGACTCGGGACGGGTCATCATCGTCGTCGTCGTCCCCTGCGCCGAAGCCGGACCCGCCATGCCCTGAGCCGCCTGTGCCGAAGGTGGACGCGATGCCCCGACGGGAGTGTGCGAAGGCGTATATGACGACGGGGATGCAGCTGAAGGCGATCACAACGGCAAGAATCATGGAGCCCAGGCTGAACCGCTGGCGCGGAGTGACGTAGAACGTAGGCGCTGCCCGCAGAGGAGGGCCGGGTGACAGCGGCTGGGTCATGAGGGCTCTTCTTGCTTTGCCGTGCACGGGATTGTGGCTATAGCCACTCCTTTGAGTTTAGATGGGACCCGAAACGTCCATGCGGCGCTTCCCCTATTCATTTCGCTCGATGGTCTTGTTGCAAAGCGACAAAACGCATCGGAGAGGCGCCTGTATGCCGCTTGAACGCTGCACAAAAGGCGCTCTGAGATTGATATCCCACCTGAAGCGCAACCGAAGTCAACGCTTCTTTCTCCTCGCGAAGCTTGTGCGTTGCGAGATTCATTCGCCAGCGGGTGAGATAGGCCATAGGCGTTTGCCCGACGACTTTCCGAAACGTCTGGGCAAGCGTGGTCCGCGAAAGCCCTGCGGCGCGCGCTAACTCTTGCAGAGTCCACGGGTGAGCGGGCCGCTGGTGCATACAGGTAAGCGCTGTTCTAATCTGCGGGTCGGCAAGAGCGGCAAACCAACCGGGCGGCTGGTCACCACGCCCTCGGTACTGCCGCAGGGCGTCGATCAGCAACATGTACGCTACCTGCTTGGCAACGAGAGTGCCGCCTTCCTGTGGATCTCGCATTTCGGCGAGGAGACGCTGCACGGCCCATCGCATGGAGGCGCACTGTTGGTCGCCGGTGAACAGAACGGCTGGGGGTAGAACATCCAGAAGAAAGGAAGCGTCACCTTCAAGATCGAAGTGAGTTCCAAGTAGGAAGAAGTCGTCGCCCGGTGTTACGGCCAGCACGCCGTTGTACCTTGTCCTGCCCGAGACGACAACGCGTGCGTCTACTGCCGGCAGGGCAAGATCGCTGGCGAGGACGAAAGGCTTGCCGTGCGGCAGCAGAAGGCAGTCGCCCTCGGAAAGCTGCAACGAAGGCTCACCCTCGACTCTCAGCCAACAGGTTCCCGTAACGACCATGTAGCACTTAATGCCGCGGTAGGCGGGCAAGTGCAGCGACCAGGGATCGCCTGCGGACAGCGCACCAGTCACATAGGTACGCGGATGTAGCAAGGAGAGGACATCTGAGAGTGGGTCCATTTATCTGTACGCACACGACATCATGACGAACTATGCAGCATTGATCGTACAGAATGTCCCGCTTACCTTGGTTCACAAGAGGATGCGAATGACTACCGAGAGAGAACATCAGCAAGACGCTGCGAATGTTGCAACACGGACCATACGTTTTCACGCCTACGGTGAACCCGTGGAGGTGTTGCAGTTAGAGAAAACGATGCTGCCCGGCCCCGCTGAAGAGCGTGTGCGCATCAAGGTTGAAGCGTGCGGCCTGAATCCGGCTGATTGGGCCTTGTGCAGGGGACTCTTTGCCGGAAGCCTTCCTCGTGGCGTCGGTTTGGAGGCTGCTGGCACTGTTGAGGCGATCGGCGCAAACGTGGAGAATGTCGAGGTCGGCCAGCTTGTCTTCGGCCCGGTTGACTTCGCAGGAACTGCCAGCGCGGGGGCGTCAGACTATGCCATTCTCCAGCACTGGACGCCCGTTCCAAGCGGCCTTGGTGCGGTGCACGCCGCAGCTCTGCCCATGGCGGTTGCGATTGCGTTTGGAAGCCTAGACTGCCTGGGCGTCAAAGCGGGCACGACGGTGTTGATCAACGGCGCGGGCACCACGGTCGGCTTTGCAGCTGTTCAGATCTCGTTGTTGCGTGGCGCACAGGTTATCGCAACGGCGGGTAACACCTTCGCGGACCGTCTCCGGGCATTTGGAGCCGTTGTGACCGCGTACGGAGAGGGATTGCCGGAACGGGTTGCGGCGCTGACCGGCAGCTCGCCTGATTTGATCCTCGATACAGCCCCGGCCAGTGGCGCTTTACCAGCGCTTGTTCAGATCGCGGGCGATCCCAAACGCGTCATGACTATCAGCGACTTCGCCGCTGCCAAGGAGCTTGGCGTTCGCTCAAATCTGGAAGAACCCGGGATGCAGATACGCTACGACGTGCTGCCGCGGTTCGCAAAACTCGCAGCAGAGGACCGGTTCTCCATCCCCATCGGACAGACGTTCGCCTTGAGCGAATGGAAGACAGCGGTCACTATCAGCGAGGGCCAACAAGCGCGGGGCAAGCTCATCCTCATACCCTGATGATCTTTAATTCCGTTACCGGGAATCTCATCGATGGACGTTGGGTCTACACAGAAGCAAGGCCGGTCTTCTTGAACCGGCCTTGCTTGCGCTGCTGATTAGATCAGCGAAGTGATGGGAGTGTATCCGCGGTTTTGGCTTTGGGCTACAGCCTCGTAGGTGAGCTTGCCGTCGATGGTGTTGACGCCTTCGGCGATGCCGGGGTCCTGGGCGATGGCGGCTTTGGCGCCCTGGTTGGCGAGGCGGAGGACGTAGGGGAAGGTGGCGTTGGTGAGCGCGAGCGTGGAGGTGTTGGGGACGGCTGCGGGCATGTTGGTGACGCAGTAGTGGACGACGCCGTCGACCTCGTAGCTGGGGTCGGAGTGGGTGGTGGGTTTGGCGGTTTCGATGCAGCCGCCCTGGTCGATGGCGACGTCGACGATGACGGCACCTTTCTTCATGCGGCTGACCATGCCGCGGGTGACAATTTTGGGCGCGGCGTGGCCGGGGATAAGGACGCCGCCGATGACGAGGTCGGCTTCGGCGACGGAGCGCTCGACGTTGTAGCTGTTGCTGGCGAGGGTGAAGACGCGGCCGGCGAAGATGTCGTCGAGCTCGCGGAGACGGTTGAGGTTGAGGTCGAGCATGGTGACCTTGGCGCCGAGGCCGAGGGCCATCTTGGCCGCGTTGGTGCCGACGATGCCGCCGCCGATGACCGTGACGTTGCCGGGCAGCGTGCCGGGGACGCCGCCGAGCAGAACGCCGCGGCCGCCGTGTGCTTTCTGCAGGTAGGTGGCGCCGATCTGGACGGAGAGGCGGCCGGCTACTTCAGACATCGGGGTGAGCAGCGGGAGGGAGCCGAAGCGGTCGCGCACGGTTTCGTAGGCGATGCCGGTGACCTTCTTGTCGAGGAGGAAGTCGGTGAGCTCGGTGAGTGGCGCGAGGTGGAGATAGGTGAACAGGGTGAGGCCTTCGCGGAAGTGAAAGTACTCCTGCTTGGTGGGCTCTTTGACCTTGCAGACCATGTCGGCGTTGCGCCAGACGTTGTAGGCTTCGCCGACGATCTCGGCGCCGACGGCCTGGTACTCGTCGTCGGGGAAGGAGGAGAGCGCGCCGGCGTCGTGCTCGATGAGGACTTTGTGGCCGGCTTCGGTGAGGGCCTTGGCTCCGGCGGGGGTGATGGCGACGCGGCTTTCGTGGTCCTTTACTTCTTTGGGTACACCGATGATCATCAAGCTACCTTCCACTGTGTATCGTAACGGACTTTGACACCGCAGGTCCCCCGCGCATGGGCTGGGAGCCGGCGTGGCCTTTCACTAGCCTCCACTTTAGCGAGGAGAGATGTGTTGACGGAGCAAGGTCGCCCATTGTTGGACAGGCGGCGGGACCGGACCTGGGCTGACGACCCGCACCATTGGGCGTACCGGGTTGCGCTGCTTCTGGGGCCGGCGATGTGCGTCCTTTGGGCTGTGCTGCGGGTGCCATTTGGTGCGCCGATGCCAGACTACTGGCGGGATGCGCTGCAATTGGCGACCACGGGCGTGATGCAGCAGCGGTTTACGCCGTCCGGGTATCCGTTGACGGTTGCCCTGGGTATGCGCCTGACGCCCTCCCATCCGGCGTATGGCCTGGTGATCGAGCAGGCTGTGCTGCATTTTGTCCTGGGGCTTGGACTTTGGGCCTTGCTGCGGAGGATGGGCACGAGCGCGAGGGCTGCGCTGGTGGCTGCGGTGGCGCTCAACGCCGATCCGGAGTTGGTGTTCAGCATCATGAAGGTGTGGGACGTTTCGCTGAGCACGCTGATGCTGGCGCTGGCGATGTGGATGTTGTTGCGGGTACTGGAACGGGGGTCGCAGTGGACCGATTGCGCTCTGCTGGGGGCGGTGTGGGCCTTTGGGTGCTTTGATCGCCCGAACGAAGGCAGTCTGTTGCCGGCGATTGGACTGGCTCTGTGGTGGGGAGCGCGGGCGCGGAGGTCTCAAGATGTGGGGGTGCGGCGGCTGGTGCTGGGGAGCGTGCTGCTGCTGGTGGTGGCGGGAGGGGTGTACAGCACGTGCAGCCTATTGACGTACCGGTCCATCAGGACGCCGGGGAATGGACCGTACAACCTGTTTGCGGGCAACAACCCATACAGCAAGGCGGCGTTGCTGGAGCATTTGAACGGAGAGCCTTCCATTGTGGAGGCGCTGCAGGCAGAGCATGTGGATATGACGGGCTTGACACCGAGTTCGGCGGCGCTGGCGCCGGTCTATACGGCAAGTGTGCGCTCGTTTGCGCGGCAGCGGCCGCTGGCGGTGGTGGATCTAGCGGGCGTCAAATTGTTCACCCTGCTTCGCCCGGACACGAAGCTACATCCGTTGGCGTCCGGTCCGGGATTGGTGAAGGGAGTGCTGGCGCTGTTTGTCCCGTGCTGGGCCGTTGCCGTGTTGCTGGTTCGGCTGCGTTGGCGAAGGCTGTGGGAGCAGAGCGACACGCTAGTGGCCGTTGTGGCGGTGCTGTATGTTGTGCCGTTTCTGATCACCAACGCGGACCCACGATTCCGGACGCCCCTGGATCTGCTGCTTGCAGCCCACACGGTCAGTTTGCTGTGGCGGCGGCCTCAGGCGTGGGCTGTCCGGATCACATAGATCGGTGGGAAACCGGTGCTCGGACGCACAGAAGGACGTGCGTAGCCACCCCGTACAATAGGATGAAACGCACTTCGAGGAACGACGCAGACTGATGTCCTCCAAAAATTTTCAGACGCGGACGGGTCGCGTCAGCAACATGCGCTCGATCTTTTCGCTGTTCTCGAGCGATCTGGCGATCGACCTTGGCACGGCCAACACGCTGGTGTATGCGGCGGGCAAGGGCATTATCGTTAATGAACCCTCGATCATCGCCGTGAACAAGGTGACGAACGAGGTGGAGGCGGTGGGCAAGGAGGCCAAGGAGATGCTTGGCCGGACGCCCGGCAACATCATCGCCATCAAGCCGATGAAGGACGGTGTGATTGCTGACTTCAAGCACACCGAGAAGATGTTGAACTACTTCATCCAGAAGGCGCATAACCGCAAGATGATGGTGCATCCGCGCATCGTGATCGGCGTGCCGAGCGAGATCACGCAGGTGGAAAAGCGTGCGGTTATGGACTCGGCGTATCGCGCCAAGGCAAGCGAAGTTCACCTGGTGGAGCAGGCGATGGTGGCAGCGATTGGAGCGGGGCTGCCGATCACGGAGCCGGGTGGCAACATGGTGGTCGACATCGGCGGCGGGACTACGGATATTGCGGTCATTTCGCTGGCGGGCATTGTGTATTCGCGGTCGGTGCGGATGGCCGGTAATCAGATGGACGATGCTGTGCAGACGTATATCAAGCGCAAGTACAACCTGCTGATCGGGGAGCGGACGGCCGAGGACATCAAGATTGAGCTGGGGTCGGCGTATCCGCTGGACAAGCCGCTGACGATGGACATCAAGGGCCGCAACCTGATCGAAGGCGTGCCGAAGACGATCACCATTGAGGACTCGGAGATTCGCGAGGCGTTGAGTGAGTCGATTGCGACGATCATGAATGCGATTCGGGTGGCGCTGGAGCGCACGGATCCGGAGTTGTCGGCGGATTTGTCGGATCGGGGTATGGTGCTGACGGGTGGTGGGGCGTTGATTAAAAATCTAGACAAGCGGATTCGTGAGGAGACCGGGTTGCCGGTGTCGATTGCGGATGATCCGCTGGCGTCTGTGGTGCTGGGAACGGGGAAGATGTTGAGTGATTTCCGGTTGTTGCGGAAGATTTCGATTGATTGAGAAACAGGGAGTAGGGGTTAGGGAGTAGGGAGTAGGAAACAAGGAAAAGGGCCGCGCCTGTGGGGCTGGCCGGTTTGTGGCGTTACCGTTGAGGGAGTGCGGCTTTGGACGGAATGCGGAGGTCCTTCGCTTCGCTCAGGATGACGGCGCCTTGCTGAGACACACGGTGTTTGCTCAGGATGACAAAGTTCCCGGAATGGAGTGTCGGGCTGCCTCTCCGAGCGCGTTTGCGGTCAGTTGCCGGGCCTGGGGCGCCAGATGGCGTCGGGCTTCCAGGTGGGGCGGGTTTCGGCTTGGGCTACGCGGTAGCCTACGTCGAGGAGGACCTGGAGGTCTTCGACGGCGCCGGTGAGGTCCCAGCCGGGCTTGATGACGTCAGTGGGCTGGTGGTAATCGTGGGCGATGTAGTCGGCGCGGGTTTTCGTGCCGAAGTCGGCGGGTTTGCCGACGTAATCGATGCCGGGGCTGGTTTCGATGGAGGGGACGCCGCCGCGGGCGAACTCGTAGTGGTCAGAGCGAAAGTAGAAGCCTTGTTCGGGGGCGGTGTCGCCGGTGGTGGTGCGGCCTTGTGCCTTGACGGCGGCTTCGGTGAGGTCGTCGAGCGTGGAGTTGCCGATGCCGACGATGCTGAAGTCGTGCGTGCGGCCCCAGCCCCAGTTGCTGAAGTAGTCGAGGTTGATGTCGGCGACGGTGTCGGCGAGCGGGTAGAGCGGGTGCTCGACGTAGTAGCGGGCGCCGAGGAGGCCTTTTTCTTCAGCGGTGGGCCAGAGGAAGAGGATGGAGCGGCGCGGGACGGGGTGCATGGTCTTGAAGGCGCGGGCGAGCTCGAGGACGCCTGCGGTGCCGGCGGCGTTGTCGCTGGCGCCGTGGTAGATGTTGGCTCCGACCTGGCCGTGGTGGTCCCAGTGGCCGCTGTAGACCACGTACTGATTCTTGAGGCTGGGGTAGCTGCCGGGGATCTTGGCGACTACGTTTTTGGAGTCGACCTGACGAACGCGGCTGTTGATGGTGAAGGCGGCCTGGCCGGGGAGGGGCACGGCGTGGAAGCCGGGCTTAGCGGCGGCGGTGCGTAGGGTGTCGAAGCTGGTGGATGGAGTGGAGAAGAGCTCGGTGGCGCGTGTGAGGCTGAGCAGGGCCTGCGC
Source organism: uncultured Acidobacteriaceae bacterium (assembly GCA_964246665.1). Lineage (GTDB taxonomy): Bacteria > Acidobacteriota > Terriglobia > Terriglobales > Acidobacteriaceae > Granulicella. The sequence goes on along the minus strand of CAXTRU010000070.1, from coordinate 338 downwards.
TTTGACGTGCTCGCGCTCCTGCGGGCCGCGCAGGGTCATAGTTTCGCGGGTGTAGTTCTGGAAGAGCGCGGGCGCGGGTTGTGGCGCGGCGGAGAGCAGGATGACGGCGGCGGCGCCGTGCTTCCAGGCGGTGTCGAACTTTGTGCCGGTGCGGCCGTAGATGGTGAGCGCTCGGCCGAGGAACATGTGCTCGTCGAGCCTGGTGGGGTCGTTTGGGTCTGCGACGGCTGGGTCGCCGCTAAGGACGACGACGGTCTTGCCGTGGACGTCTATGTTGGCGTAGTCGTCCCAGTGGTATTCGGGGGCGACGACGCCGTAGCCGACGAAGATTATGTCGG
>CAXTRU010000069.1:0-12678 GCA_964246665.1 uncultured Acidobacteriaceae bacterium | reverse complement strand
ATGCGCGACTTCCACGTCCCCGAAGCCGCGATCCTCGAAGACCCGCATGCGCGTCACACCACGACGAACATGCGCAACGCCGCTCGAGAGATCGTGCGGTACGGCATCCCACTCGACAAGCCGGCCCTGGTCGTCAGCGACACACCCAGATCGCCTACATCGCAGGGGATGTGTTTAGCGACCGCTGCCTGCGAGAGATGGGCTACGTGCCGTACCGCCTGCTTGATCGAGTGTCTGAGACCAGCCTCTCTTTCATCCCGCAGCCGCAGTCCCTGGAGCAGGATCCCATCGATCCCCTCGATCCGTAGATTCCCTTAGCTGCGTAGATCCCCTAGCTCCCTAGATCCTTAACCGCGCCAGTCCGGCGGCGCCTCGTAACCGGTAGCCCTGCCAGAAACATGCCAACGGCATGCACCTTAGCTCAAGGTGCAGCTCCTGATGATTGGCGAAATGACCATCTGCCACCCTGTGATGCATGGAAACGATCAGGGTGCTGAAAACTTACGTACACTCCCCGCCTACCATTCATTCTCTAATGAAAGAGAAGCAATGAGGATGGCGGCGCTTCAACAAGAGCCGGGTGCCCGCAGGATTTCAGGAGACGACAGATGAAGATGGACGAGACATCTACGCAGCAAGAAACGCACATCGACACGGAAAGGGCAGTTTCACCCGTGTCCAGGAGAATGTTTGTCGGGGCGGCCGCCCTGGCGGGCGCTGGCTTTCTAGGGGCATCGGCTTTGGGGCAAAATCGCACAGAGTTGCACAACGGGCGAACCCTGCCTAGCTCCAGCGATCCGGGTCCGGAGAACCAGCCGCTTTTGCGGGAAAATCCTGACGCAAACATGCCCCCCTTCACCGATCACGGAAACCCAGGTCCGATATGGTTCTCCTTCGATCTCGTACCTAAGCGAGTGCAAGGCGGCGGCTGGACACACCAGGTGACCCAGCGGGAACTGCCGCAGTCCAAGGACATCGCAGGCGTAAATATGCGCCTGACAGCCGGGTCCTTCCGAGAGCTTCATTGGCATACGGCTGATGAATGGGCCATCATCTTGACCGGAAAGGCGCGGATCACGGTCATGCAGCCCGACGGCAAAATGTTTATCGATGATGTCGGTCCCGGTGACCTTTGGTATTTTCCGGCAGGCTTTCCGCACTCTATTCAGGGTCTTGAAGGTGACGGATGCGAGTTTCTGCTGGTCTTTAATGAAGGGCAATTTTCAGAAGACGATACCTTTCTTCTTTCAGAGTTTCTCGCACACACCCCTCCGGAGATTGTGCAAAAGAACACCGGCTGGGTGCGGGAAACCTGGGACAAGCTTCCCGCCACGGAGCTGTATATCTTCGAGGCTCCGCTGCCCGATTCGCTCGAAGCCGATCGGCGTTTTCTCGGCGCAAATCTGGAAACACAAAACAAGTACACCTTCAGGATGGGGGCGATGCCTGCCACCAAATCCACACCGGGTGGCGAAGTCCGCATCGTTGATTCCAGTAATTTCCCTGTTTCTTTGAATATCGCTGCCGCGATGGTCACATTGAAGCCCGGTGCCATACGCGAGATGCATTGGCACCCAAACGTGAGCGAGTGGCAGTACTGGATTAAGGGCTCGGGCAGGATGACTGTCGTCACAACGGGAGCAAAGGCTCGCACGATGGACTTCAATGCCAACGATGTGGGGTTTGTGCCGACGATGGCAGGTCACTCCATCGAGAACACTGGGACCGAGGACGTGGTGTTCCTGGAGATGTTCAAGGCAGGACGCTATCAGGACGTTTCGCTCAATCAGTGGATCGCGAGGCTGCCGGACAAAATGGCGGAGGCTCACCTTAAGCTGGGGAGCGCGACCATTCGCAAGGCCCCACAAAACAAGGAACTTGTTTTAAAAGGGTAGATGGACCGAGCGCAAGTCAGCACCCCTCCCTTCTGACTTGCGCTCCTTGGGAGGCGCCTTGTGCTGTAGGCGTCTTTCCCGTTCGCGCCGGCGCGGCAACAGTGGTTCAGCAGTTCGGCTGTTAGCAATTCCGTCTTGACCACCGCTGCCGTTCAGCGAAGGCGTAAGAAAGCGTGTAGGACAGTTCGCATGATGACTGGGTTAGCGAAGTGGAAGTTGTTTTCACTCGGCGTTGTTTGCACCGTGTTGGTTGTAGTTACGCTCGGTTTTGCGTATCTGCGGTTCGGTTCCCCACCGGTTGCGGTTGCCGACCATCCCTTTCCGGAAGAGAAGCGGATTGTTCATATCCCGCTGAACGCGCGCATTGACCGGCAGATGAGTACGCCTCCGTTTCAGGCCACAGGGGACGATATGGTTGCCGGCGCACACATCTATGTGCAGCAATGCGCGATGTGCCATGGCACGCCCAACCGCCGGAGCGGGTTGGCCGAAGCAGAATACCCGCCGCCGCCGCAGCTTTGGGAACGAAATCGTCACGGTGGCATCGGTGTGAACGACGATCCGCCGGGCAAAGTCTTCTGGGAGGTGAAGAACGGCATCCGGCTTACAGCCATGCCGGCCTTCGCCAAGGCTTTGAGTGAGAAGCAGGAATGGCAGGTTTCGTTGTTGGTGCAGGCGGCAGGACAACCCCTTCCGGCGGAGGCGATGCAGATTTTAGGCAGTGGATATGGCGGCCCGAACGCCGGCGATCCGCAAAAGCCGGCCGCTCATTGAGCGGCACACAGCGCTCGCGCCGGTACCCGTACCCGCCGTGCAGCTTGCCGCGATTTTCTTCAGTAAAGGCACCTCAGCTTAGGAAGGCACGTTCCATGCAAAATCTGCGGCAGGCAACACTTCGACTGTTTGGTTTCACTCTGATCCTATCGGCGTGGAGCCCTGCAGCGTTTGCGCAAGGAACATCTGCATCTGACGCGCTCTCGTCCGTGCCGGGCAACGGGCAAGCTGTGGCTTCAGCTACTGCCGCACAGACCGCGAAAATTTTCGGTCTCGCAGATCTGGTTGAGAAGCTGCGCACGATGCGAGCAGAACGCCGGGCGAGCACTGCTGAGACCATGGAAGAAAGGATGATCCGGTTCGAGCTCTTTGAGGCGATACAAACCGCCACTCTGGAGATCGACGATGTTGTAGGGGAGATCTCGAATGAGCGCAACCAGCTCGGCGATCTCCGTACGGCACTGCAGGTTCGTCGCGACAAAACGGTCGGCCATCTCACGACGGCGGCGCTGCTCACCGGATCTGGTGTAGGTACCGTCGTCAGCGCGACGCAATTCTCTACCCTGGGCAGCACAACGCAAAATGTAGGCGATGGCGTCGGCATCGGTAGCGGTTTGCTTTCGACGTTGCTTTCAGTCCAAGCTGCCCGGAAGCAGGCAGGTCCCAGCGCCCCTGTAGGCGAGACCCCGAATATGCTGGCACCCTTGCTGGGCGGCAAACCGGTGTTGAATACGAACTATCCGCCACCAGTGCTGACCTATTTACAAAGCGTCCCCGCCGGAGAAGATGCCCAACGAGGAACGCGTTTGGAGCAAATGAAACAGCGCTGGATCGGGGCGAGCCGTTTGAACGCGGGCACCGAAGACGCCAAAGCGCGACAGAAGCTGACAGTCGCTACGGTTAGTGAAGACCCGCAGGTGAAGCTCTCCATTGAGGATCTGACCAATCGGATAGCGATGCTCGGCGATGTGCAAGGCCGGGTGTCCTTGATCAAGCGCGATCTTGCAACGCTGATGATCTCCGATCAAGCAAGTCAGGACAAGCGCTCGGAGTAGTGCAAACTTCCCATACAGCGCCAACCGGAGCGGTGCGCTGGCGCAAAGGCAAGCCAGCTACCTCCCTAACTGCGGCACGTTTTGAACCCACCGGATGGGCACCATGCTGAGATAGTAGGTATGTCCGTGATCGTTATTGCCTTGAAAGAAAAGGTACGTCTTCCCGTGGGTCTGCAGGACACCGGGGTGCCCAGACTCCGAGGAATTCCAGGTTCCGGCGCCGCCATTGGCTAAGAATGGCTCGTCGGATATGCGAGTCCAGTGAATGGCGTCCGTGCTGCGTGCGACCCCGATCTGCTGTGGCTGATTGTTATAGGCTCCAGCGTAGAACATGAAGTACATGTTTCCGTGGCGGATCACGCTGGGCGCTTCGATACAGCGTTGCTCCCATGGCAGCTGAGGGGCCAGCAAGGGCCCGGCGATGCTGACATCTCTCCAGGCGCCCGCACCGAAACCTGAGTCGAGATCGGCTTCAGCCATTCCCAACAACTGCCGAGTCATAGTTGGATCACGCGTTGCAAAGTAAAGGTAGGCCTTGCCGTTTTCCGGGTGCAGAAGAACCTCGGCATCAATGGCGCGGCCAACGCTCCACGGCATCTGTGTGGGGCGGTACACCGGATTGGAGGGGTCATGCGTGAAGTGAATGCCGTCTGAAGAGACAGCATGGCAGATGGCGTCTTTCGCGCCACGCCCATAGCTCTGATAAAACAAGTGAACTTCCCCGTTGATCACGCGTGCGCCGGGTGCCACAACACCGTCCTGCTCCACCGCTTGCGTCGCCGACATCTCGCCCACCTTGGTCCAGTGCGTGAGGTCTTTACTGGCGGCGATACCAATGCTCCATCCCCGTCCCTCAGGGCTGGCTGCTTTCGCCGCTTGGCCCGGCGGCGGAAGGGTGTAGTACATCAGGTATCGCCCGCGAAACTCGATCACGGATGGATCTTTGGCAAAGGGCCTGCCCATGCGTGAGCTGTCAGAAAAGTACATCGGCGGCTTTTGCATCGCGGCTTGCGTCCAGGCTGAACGCGTCAAGGCCGAGTACGCCCAGAACAGCAGCAGGAGATAACGGAGTCGATGTGCTCGCATCGCAATCCTCTGCGCGGGGATGCCGCGCTTTTCACAAGAGTCAGGTGCAAGCTGACGTTTCGACTATGCCCAGCGGCGAACGCTGATGACCGCAGAGGCCTCTGCCTTGCCAGGCAACGTCGACTCGCTTGAAGGTGTGCTCCTGCTGGGGCGTCGTGTCCTTGTGAGGCCAACGACGCCATGCATGAGCTTCAGAAACAGCGTTAGAACATGAGCTTTGCCCCGACGGCGAGGGTGCGCGGCTCGCCCGTTGTGGACGTGATCTGCCCGAAGTTGCTGGGGTTGCTTTGCGTCGCGTTCGGGTTGGCGAAGTTGGGATGATTGAACACGTCGAAGGCATCGGCCCGGAGCTGCAGCGTGACGCGCTCGGAGATGGACGTGTTCTTTGCCAGGCTCATGTCCCAATCCTGATAGCGGGGACCATACAGCAGGTTATACGCAGAGTTCCCGAAGGTATAAGGGGCAGGCGCGGCGAAGGCCGCAGGGTTGAAAAATCGAGCAAGCGTCTTTTGCGCGGGGTAGAGTGGGACCCCGGGTACGCGGTCGGCACGGCTGTTGAAGGCCCCTTGCAAGCTGGTGTTATATCCAACCGAAAAAGGCTGACCCGCCTGGTATTGCGTGATACCGGAGATCTCCCAGCCGCTCACAAGCCTGTTGGTCACTGGGCCTGCACTGGAAAGGAAACGGTGATTCTGGCCAAACGGGAGAACATAGGAGTAACTCACATTCAGGACCTGCGGTGCGATGCCGCCGATATTGCCGTAGGAGTCGTTCGTGTTGAGCGGATTGACGAAGTTCTCTGTTCCGAGCACACGAATCCACTCGTACTCCAAGTTGATTTGGAAGCCTGATTCGAATCGCTTGTGGAGACCCACCTGCAAAGCATTGCTTGTGGAGTGGAAGAGGGGATCGTCTTGCAAAAAGATCGATGCAAACGGCTGGACAGGACGCTTCGGCTGCACCGGCCCTGCCGAGGGCGCCGGTTGATTGATGTCAGGCGCGGTGCCACCCGGGCCGTTGGAGTTGTTCTGCTGCAGGTTGTGCTGACCGACGTAGCCGATCCTGAGTGAGATCGACCTTCCAATCTGCTGCTCCAGCGCAAGGTTGTATTGTTCCGCATACGGAACCACCGTCTTGTGCTGTGCGTTGACGTTCGGGTTGGAGGCAAACGCGCCTGTGGCGCCGAACGGAGCATTCATCGTCAGCGTCGGTGGACCGGCAGGCTGCGAGTAGGTTTGCACACCGAAGTACGGGATGTTCTCAAAGGCGTTCGCCTGGAAGTAGTATTCCGGCAGCAAGTTATAGAAGAGCCCGAAGCCGCCGCGAAGGACGGTTCCCGGATGTGTTTGATAGGCGAATCCGAACCGGGGCGCGATGTTCTTGTTCGGCTGTCCCAGGTAGTCAAACAGACCGGAGGGCAAACCAACGCTGGAAGCGAACACAATCGGCAGGGTCAAAAAGCCGGGGATAACGGGCTGGGGAGACGTGGCCGGCGGGTACTGCGAGCCGAAGATGACGATCTTCTTCAGGTCCGGCACGTACAACGCGTTGTTGCCGTAGGGACTGTCGTCAATGTGCTGCAGGTCATACCGGAGCCCGAGATTCAAGGTCAGTTGCTGGCTCACGCGCCAGTCATCCTGGATGAAGAGCCCGCCCTGATGCGATATGTTGCGCAGGATCTGCGAGTTCGGGTTCGGCCTCTGCGTGGAGGACGGATAGCCCAGTAGAAAATCTGCGTAGGCATTGCCGGAGTACTGACCGGTGAAGTTATACGCCCCGCGCTGCGGCGCAGACGAGATAAGGTTGGCGGTACTGTCATGCAGGTAAGAAAAGCCGGCCTTCAGGTTGTGCCGGCCAATCGTCTCCGTGACGTTGCCGAGGAACTGAATGGTCTGGCCCAGCACCTTACTGCCTGCCTCGCTCACACCCGTGATGTTGTTGATCGAGATCTGCGGGGCACCCTGAATCACCTCCGGACCAAGCCCCGGGATGATGGAGGAAAAATCGGTGTTGACGTTTTGGGGCGTCCGATAGATCGGGATGTGCAGGTACGCCGCCGTCAGATCGCCGACCAGGGTGGGCGAAAAGATGTGTGTCCATCCAACGACGGTGTTCATGTTGCGTTCGCCGACACCTGCCATGCCACCGTAGCGGCTGGTTGCGCCGGTGGTCGGGTTTGGTCCGTACAAACCGGCGATATACGTCGCGCGAAACTGATCTTTGTCCGTCGCCTTGTGGTCGAGCCGAAACGAATAGCGATCCACCCCCTGCGTGTAGGGCACAACCTCAAAGGTATTTGTGCCCGTTCCGGCGACGGTGGGCACAGGGAAAAGCACACTTTGCAGCTTCAGATCGACCGCGTTCAGCCGCCCCGTGGGAATCTGATTATTGGCGAAGGGCAGCCCCGTCAAGGGGTCCTTCAAGACCAGATTCGGGATGCCGCTGAAGTCGCCATTCCTTTCAGCGACCGTGGCCTGTTGGCTATTCAGGCTGGACGCCTGCTTCAAGCGGAACCCCTCATAGTTGAAGAAGAAAAAGGAGCGATCGCGGCCGTTGTACAGCTTGGGGATGAAGATGGGTCCCGAGAAGTTTCCGCCAAACTCGTTGCGGATGTACTTGGGCTTCGGCTGTGCCCCGGCGAAATAGAACTTGGCTGCTGTTGCAGCGACGCGGTTGAACTCCACCAGCGTGCCGTGGACGGTGTTGGCTCCACCTCGGCTTACGACCACAATCTGGGCGGCCTCATTGAACTCGGCCGGTGCATTGGTGGTCAGCACTTTGAATTCCGCGATGCCATCCAGGGGCGGAACTTCACCCAAAGGGCGCTGCAGCCCCATGTTCATGTTGATGCCGCCATCCAGGGTGAACCCCACCGTGCCGAACGCGTTGCGGGCGCCTGAGTTGATCGACGGTGTGATGCCGAAGACCGGGATCTGATCCTGACTGCCCGCACCTTGCACACCGGGGGCAAGCGCCAAGAGGCCCGTGATGCCGAGCCGTCCATTCAAGGGTGTGTCGGTGATGGTGGCCGCGTCGATCACCAAACCGACCGACGCGTCTTCGGTCTGGATCGGCGGCGCGTCGTCCGTAACGGTCACCTGCTCCTGCTGCGTACCGATCTGGAGCTGTGGATTGATCTCGGCGATCTGGCCGATCACCAGAGTGACGTTCTGCTGTTGAAAGCTCTTGAAGCCATTCTGCACAACGCTTAACGTGTAATGTCCTGGCTGCAACTGCGATACGGAGTAGGTGCCATCGTTTGCCGTTTCCACGGCACGCGCGATGCCCGTGTCGACGTTCAGGATGTTCACCTTTACCTGAGGCAGCGCGGCACCGGACGCGTCGGTGACAGCACCGGAGATCGTGGCGGTTGTGCCGTTCTGCGCGTACCCGGAGGAAACGGTCAAAAGCGCTGTGCCGATCAGGAGCCATCTGCGGCGATCGGTCGCCGTTAGACAGAAAGCGGGAAACAAGCAAGAAAACTTGGACTTCATGGTGCCTCCACATCGCACACAGGCAGGGTGACGCCGTCTCTTTGGCCGCGAGCCCTTTCGCTGTTTTTGGATCGGGAGGAGTGTAGGGACCCCGTGCAACAGCTCGCATGGTTCAAATGAACTACCGGTGCACAAAACCTGTGCCGCTGATTGCCCGAGCCGCGCACCACTCCCTATACTGTGCCGATGTGGACCCCTGGCGTGCCGGGCTGCCGAACGCGGTGGTGGACCGCAGCCTTGGTCGGCATGGCTGCCCTGCTTTCACTGTGCGCCTGCAGCCCCGGCAGGGCCAGCAGAACCATCGCGCTGATCACACCGCTTACCACCTTCGAGCTCTGGAAGAGCGTGCATGCGGGGGTGGTGCGTGCAACCGACGAGCACGGCTTTCGCTGGTACTGGAACGCCCCCACCCATGAGAACGACCCCGAACGCCAACTGGAGCTTTTCGATCATCAGCTTGAGCTGGGCGTGGCCGGCGTGGTGCTTGTGCCCACCCACAGTTCGGTGATGATCCGCGCCCTCAGCCGTTCGCGGGAAAAGACCGTGCCGCTGGTCATCGCGGGCGAAAGCCTCGCCGTTCCTCTGGACGATGCGACAGGCTCGGTCACGACAGATCAAGCAAAGATCGGCGCTTCGGCTGCTGCACTGACCAATCAGGTACTGCATGGTAAGGGCAAGGTTGCCGTGGTCGGCCTGAGTCGCTCAAGCACACAAGCATTGGAACGCGCTTCAAGCTTTCAACAGGCGCTGCATGCCGCCGGCGCGGTTCGGGTTGCGCTCAAGCTGGATGAGGCGGTCGGTCCTGGGGGCGCCTCACAGACCGAACTCCTCCGTGCGTTACGCAACGACGCGGATCTGCGCGTCGTCTTTGCGGTGAGTCCCGCAGCAACACGGGCGAGCTATGCCACGCTGCAGGAGAGCGGACTGAGCGCGCACATCGCACTCATCGGGTGCGATCAGGATCCGGAACTCTATGACGCGGTTCGCAGCGGAGCAATCCTTGGCCTGTTCGCGGAAAACATGTACCAGATCGGCTATCAGTCGGCCGCGATGCTGGTGGCCGTGCGCGAAGGCAGGGGACGTCTGCGGCATGTAACCTTGGACCCGCTTCTGCTGCAACGCGGAAACATCGATGATCCTGCCACCCTGTCCTACTTGCATCCTTACACGGGGTTTGACCGATGAGGCGGCCTTTCCCAACGCGGCGAGGCATGTCGGTTCTGGTCGCGACCCTGACGCTGCTGCTGACCGCGGCTGCCCTGATGCTGGCGCGTCGTCACAGAAACTTCGTGTATCAGGACCGGTTTCGGTCCCGCAGCATGGCCGAGTGGACGGTGTATGGCGGCAACTGGCTGCTGGTGGATGATACGTTGACCAATGATTCCGACGATACGGGCGCCAAAGTGGTCACCGGCGACCCCGACCTGCACAACGTGGCGGTGGACGCAGACGTGCGCCTGACCAGCAGCTTCGGGGACGCAGGCCTGCTGGTGCGCGTGTCAGACGCGGAAGAAGGGACCAACGCCTTCAACGGCTACTACGCGGGGTTGCGTCTGCCGGACCAGCTCCTCTTAAGCCGCATGGATTTTGGCTTCACCCCGTTGCAGCGGGTCGTGGTATCCCAGGGTATTCATGCGGGGGTCTGGTACCACCTTCGTCTTGTCGCTCAGGGTTGCAGGATCTTCGCAGAAGCGCAGGACGAACATGGGACGCTGCTGGCACGGGGCCAAGCTACCGAAGACAGCCCTTGTTTGCAGCAGGGTCAGTTCGGCCTGCGTAGCTATGCCGCGGGCGGCAGCTGGCGCAAGATCAAGGTGCAGAGCCTGCCATGAAGTTTGCCCGCGCACTCCCGCTCGCATGCCTTTTGGGTCTGGTGCTGTGTCGGCCCGTTTGCGCTGCTGCGGTCGGCCACAACACATCGAGGGCCGAGGCGGAGACCGTACCCATCGGCACACTGTTATGGCAGACGGATGAGTCGCCCACCGCGTGGCAGGTGCGCGGCGTCATCACAAAGACCGGCAGTCCGGTTTACCTGCAGGATCGCACGGGCGGCATTGAGTTGATCGGGCAAGGCAACTCCCCCGCCCTTCGTCTCGGTGACGAAGTTGAGGCAAGCGGACCGGTGCTCGTGGGCCGCTACTCGGCGGCGATGCAGGTTCGTCGCCTGCGCGTGTTGCGCGTGCGCGTGCCCGACCCACCTCTTTCCGTCACGGCCACCATGGCAGCCTCGGGTGAGTACGACAAGCAGTTGATGGAGATCGCGGGCACCTTAACGTCCGTGACTGGCAGCGACGCTGCACGCACATTGTGGTTGCGCAGCGCGAATCAGCTCTATGCCGCCAGCCTGGAAAAAGGGGCGCTTCCATTGGAGAAAAGGGCGTTGCAGATCGGATCGACGCTGAAGGTGACAGGCATCTGCGTCATGGATGTGACCGCGTCCGCCAACCCGGTGCCGTTTCACATCGTTTTGCGTTCCCCGAAAGATGTGGAGGTGCTCAGCGGACCCCCTTTTTGGACCCGCACGCACGTTCTGCTCCTGTTTACGATCTTCGGGCTTTTGGTGGTGGCGGCCCTTGCCGGCGCAACGCGCATCGAACGCTGGCGGCTGTCCCTGATCCTGGAGGAGAGAACCCGCCTGGCGCACGACTTGCACGATTCGCTCGCCCAGAGCTTCGCCGGGATCGCCTTCCAACTGCACGCCATCCGGTTGGCGCTTCGCAAACCGAACGGCGCCGCATCGCTGGAGGAGCATGTGGATCTGGCGATTAGCATGGTGTCGCACAGCCACGAGGACGCGCGACGATCCATCGCCATGTTGAAGCCGGCCGACGACGCAGACGGCAATCTGCTGGAAAGCCTCCACGATCAGGCACAGAGACTTACGCAGGGCGGAACACTGCATCTCACGGTGACGACGGTCGGTGACGCGTTTCCGATCTCCCCCGATGCCAAACAAACCCTGCTGCGGATCGGACATGAAGCCATCACCAACGCCGTGCGGCATGCAAATCCCACTTCGATCAACCTGCAGTTACTCTATCGAAGCGATGAGGTTCGCTTGACCATCAACGACAACGGTTCGGGCTTCCGTCCGGGTGAGAAGCGAACGCGGGGCTTCGGCCTGCTCGGCATACAGTCCCGAGCCGCAGCGCTCGGCGGCAAGCTCGTCGTGCGCAGCGCCCCAGGCCACGGTTGCGAGATCGTTGTGTCCCTGCCGATCCCCAAAAAGCTTCACCGTTGGCGATCCCTGACGACCCTGAACAGGCTCTCGCGCGTCAAGCCGGTGAGTCTATGAGACAGGCTCAACAGCGTATCGCCATCACCATTGCAGACGATCATCCCGCGGTCCTCTTGGGTCTGCAAAGCATGCTGTCTGCGCAGGAGCAGCTGGAAGTCGTTGCGACCTTCACCAGCGGCGATGCCCTGCTCCGATCCTCCGCCAGCCTTCACCCCGGAGTCTTGCTGCTGGATCTCCGCATGCCCGGACAGACGGGTTTGGACTGCATCCCCACGCTGCGCGAGAAAGCCCCTCAAACAAAGATCCTGATCCTTTCCAGCTTCGAAATGGAGGAAGAGATATGGAGAGCTCTCGCCTCCGGGGCGAGCGGCTTTGTTTCCAAGAGCGCCGTTCCCGATGAACTCTGTCACGCCATCGACCGTGTTCACGCTGGCAAACGCTATCTTCCCCCTATGCTTGAGCAACGCATGCAGCATCGCAACAAGCGCGACCAGCTGTCTGCCCGTGAGATCGAGGTTTTGCGGGCAGTGGCCACCGGCGACACCAACCGCCAGATCGCAAAAACGCTCGCCATCAGCGAATTCACGGTGCGCAATCACATCAACAACGTGCTCGCCAAACTAAGCGCCCGCGACCGCACGGAAGCGGCTGTCAAAGCCCTGAAGAAGGGATGGCTCTCGATTGGGGACGTGTGAATGTATCGGCATTTGCATTGGCATACATGTCGACAGTCCATCTGCTTAGTCGAGGATTCAGCAATGTTCGCTCCAACCGCGTACTCCGCTATAGAAAGTGGCCCTGGGCATCTCCTGGTATCCACTCCTGGAAGTTCACTGTTCGGCATCTGGTGGCTGATCGGGATCCCGGTGTTCGTGTTGTTTGTTGGACACCTGGTAAGCAACTCGTTGCGGAATACCTATAAGAAGAACGTCGCTCAGTACCCACAACTTACAATCAAGCCTGTTGATGCAGAGGTCCGGTCCAACAATCGCTTCTCTGCTTTGATTGGCTTGGGCGCAGCTCTCTTTTTCTGGGCAATTGGGTATACCAGCGGCTCTATCGAACTCAACCGTTCCACCAACACCGCCACAATCCACAGTCGCATGAGCCTCGTCTTGGCCCAACACCGTACCGTT
>CAXTRU010000068.1:0-12848 GCA_964246665.1 uncultured Acidobacteriaceae bacterium | reverse complement strand
GCCTCAGCACGGCGTTGTCGACCCCAACCTCCGCCTGCACGGCACCCCCAACACCTTTGTCTGCTCCGGCGCGGTCTTCCCCACCTCGGGCTTTTCCAACCCCACCCACACCGTGCTCGCGCTTGCCGTTCGCCTCGCCGGCCACCTCGCATCTCAGGCCTGACCACCATGAACCAGATCACACTCCCCAACACCGGCCGACAAACCACCCAGCTCGGCTTTGGCTGCTCCAGCCTGATGGGCGCCACCGGACGCAAGGAGTCCCTCGCCCTTCTGGAACACGCCTTCGACGCCGGCATCCGGCACTTCGACGTCGCGCCCATGTACGGCTATGGCGCCGCCGAAGGCTGCCTGGGCGAGTTCCTCGCCCGTCACCCGGACGCTGTGACCGTCACGACCAAGTACGGTATTCCGCCTCCGAGCAACCAGGGCCTGATGCGCGCCGCGCGCCGCGTGGTCGGCCCCGCCCTCAAACTTCTTCCCGGCATCAAGAAACGCCTTGCCTCCGCCGCCAACACCGTGACCGCCGCCGAACCCAAGGCCCCGTTCACGGCCGCAGCGGCCCAGCCCTCGCTCGAACACTCCCTCGCCGAACTGCGCACCGGCCGCATCGACCTGTACCTGTTGCATGAGGCCGAAGCCGAAGAGCTGAACGACGACAGCCTTCTCCGCTTCCTCGAAGCCTCAGTGCAAGCCGGCAAAATTGGCGCTTTTGGCTGCGGGTCGAGCGCCGACAAGGTTGCAGCATTGCTGGGTCACCGCCCCGCGTACTGCCCCGTGCTCCAGTTCGAATGGTCCGTCCTCGACCAGCCTCTTGGCCCCTTGAACGCCTTCACCGCGCACCACCGCTCACTCACGGCCAGGTTTCAGGAGCTGCAGACCGCCCTGCGCGACAACGCCACCACCCGCCAACGCTGGTCAGCGGAAGTGGACGCCGACCTCGCCCAGCCCGGCAAGCTCGCTGCCCTGATGCTCAAAGCCGCGCTCGTGCTCAATCCGCAAAGCGTCATCCTCGTCTCGTCCCGCAACCGCCACCACATCACCGAAAACGTCCGCGTCGCAAACGACAGGAGCCTAGCCGAACCCGCCCGCAAGCTCTACACCCTCGCCCAACGCGAAGGCGCCACCGTTCTCATCGGGAGCTAGCCCAGTGCAACGCCCTCATCTCCTATCGTTCATCTCTCGTCTCCAACTTCTCGTCTCTAATCTCTCGTCTCTCCTTTCTCGTCTCTCTGTCATCGTCCTTGCCTTCCTCGTTGTCCTTCCCCGAAGGGAATCTGCGTTTAGAAACCGCCCATGAATATCCTGTCCTACGTCCACCTCCGCAACATTTACCGCTCCACCGGCGTCGGCCGCGTCGCGCGCGAAATGACCGAACACCTTGCCACGCTTCCAGACACCCGCGTCGAGATCCTCGCCGACCCCTTCGACCACGCCAAGATCGTGCCCAAGGTCGGTGAGCCGTGGACGAGCTACCGCTACCACTTCTTCAAGCACGACACCTCGCGCCAGCAAGCCCTGTGGTTCGCCCTCGGCGGCCCCAAAGCCGAGGATTACTGGCCCGAAACCGATCTCGTCTACTGCACCGCCGAGTCCTACGTGCCCGTCCGCAAGGCCAAACTCGTCGTCTCCTGCCACGATGCCCAGCACTTCGAGCCCGGCATCCACCGCATCACGCCCTGGTTGCTGAAACAGCGCTTCAAGTGGAAGCTCCTCTTCGACCGCCTAGCCAAAAAGGCGGACATGTTCCACATGATCTCGCACTACTCCGCCGACCGCACGGCCCACTTCTTCCCGCGCATCGCCGACCGCCTGCGCGTCATCCCCAACGCCGCCTCGCAAAGCTTCTTCGAGCCGCCTACCGAAATCGGCAGGCAGCGCCTGGTTGAACTCGGCGTCGCCAATAAGCCTTACATCCTCGTCCCGGGCGGTTTGCAGCACCGCAAAAACGCCGACCTGATTCTGGAAGCCTGGCCGCACATCCACCGCCGGAATCCGGACCTCACGCTGGTCGTCATCAACCACCCGCACCCCATGTACGTGGAGCGCGCCAAGGCCCTTGGCCCCTCGTTCGTGCTCGGTGGCTTCCAGGAGGAGCAGCAGCTCGTGGCGCTCTACAACGGCGCCCAACTTGCCTGGTTTCCGACCCGCTATGACGGCTTCGGCATGCCCGTGATTGAGGCCATGGCCTGCGGCACGCCCGTGATCAGCAGCAACACCACCGGCATCCCAGAGGTCGCCGGCGATGCCGCCCTGCTGCTTTCCCCGGACAAGATGGATGACCACATCGAAGCGATCACCGGCATGCTGAACGATGCCCCCGCACGCGCCCACTATAGCGAACTGGGCCGGCAACGGGCCTCACGCTACACCTGGGCCAACTCGGCTTTGCAGATGCGCGAGGAGTTCGGCAAACTCGTTTAGCTCTGGCCGGAGACTACCGCTTCCCAGGTGGCTGCAGGGGCCTCCGCAACTGGGCTTTGTTTCCCTTGCCTCCGCTGCTCTACCGCGCGCTCCACCTCGGCGGGTGTGCCCACGGGGGAGTCGATGCGCCGCGGAAAGAGCCGGTCGCGCGCCTTCAAGGCCGGCAGCTCCACAAGCTTCGTGAACGCCGCCCCCACCGCGATGCCGCCGCCAAGGGGAGCCAAGGCCTTCCACATCCCTGCCAGCGGAGAGGGCAGATGCGCCGCCACGGCGAGCGACGGTGCGATCACAGACACGTGCCAAAGGTAGATTCCGTACGAGTACACGCCCACCCAGGCAATCAACCGGTACCACCCGGGCCGTTGGCGTCCCGGGCGCGGGTGGTACAGCAACATCATCATGGCGATGCCCAGCAGATCGGCCATGTCCCAGCCCACCGACGCCGACCAGGGCGCATCCGTCTGGAACCGAAAGAACACCACAGTTACCAGCAAGGCGCTCAGCCAGATCCACCAGCGCGCCTGCCAGCGGCGAAACATCTCCGGCGCATAGTGGTACAGCATCGCGAGCAGCACCCCGTACAGGATGCCCTCGATGCGTGTGTGCGTCTGGTTCACGACCCGGTAGCCATGCTCAATCAGCCACAGGCGCGAGATCACGACCAGCACACAGACCGTCGCGATACCCGTCGCGAGCGTGCGGACCCGCCACCTCCAACGCGCGGCCAGCGCCAGGCACAACACCAACAGCAGGTACGCGTGCTCCTCGACGGCCAAACTCCATGTGTGGGGTATCCCCCCGACGTAGTTTTGGATGTTGAGTAGATTGCCCCAAAGGTCGTGCAACGTCCGGTGCCGCAACAGCAGCATCAGGCCGAGAAAGACGTAGTACTGCGGCCAGATCTTGAAGCCACGACGAATCAGAAACCGGCGGCTATCGATCCGCTGACTGACGCGCCACTCCTTGACGAGCAGTCCGCCCACAAGAAATCCGCTGAGCACGAAGAAGACGCTGACGCCGGCCCAACCGAAGTTCGGGAATCCAAGGCGGCGAAGCGGGTAGGACATCCAGGCGATCGGCGCGTGGAAGTCCAACACCATCAGAATCGCCAGCCCACGAACGAAGTCCAGTTCGATCTCACGCCCGGAGGACGCCGGCTCCTGTTTTGGGTCGTAGCGAACCGGAACCGTGCCAGCCTGCTCGCCCACCAGCCCGCGGTACGGCAGCTTCGCTGTGTTTCGGTCGAGGGACATCGCAGGCTCTCCAAGGGGCGGGCGGAATGTTCTAGGTCCAGCAGATCGTCGGGCCGAGTCCTGCCTCGGATTCTACCTTTCTCAGGTGAAATAAAGGCCGTCAAACATTGGCATCCGGAAGAAAACAGTAATCACTTTGCGTTACGAACGGTCGCGAACATATCGACTGCAATCCCTTCTTCCTTCACGTCTGCTGCCCCGGTCGCCGGATCTGGAGCGGCCATTGGAGGAAGTGACGCGTTTTTTGGGCGGGGCGAGGGCGGAGGGGATTCGCTGCAGACACAGCAGGTTCCCCCTGCGGGGAATGACAAAAGAAAGCCAAAATCGCAGGCACGACTCAGCATGCGAAAGCGATGCGTAGATCTGGATGCCTAGATCGGGATACACAGCGCAGCCCGACAGCTCGCCCCGCTACAATCGCTGATGTGCCTCAACCTGTGTTGCTCCTCCATGGCGGTGCCTGGGCCATCCCTGACGACGCGGTAGCCGCCCACGAAAACGGCGTGCGCAAGGCCCTTACCGCAGGCTGGGCGATCCTCTCGCGAGGCGGCTCGGCGCTCGATGCCGTCGAGGCAGCGATCACTGCCCTCGAGGACGACAACATCTTCGACGCCGGAACGGGCTCCTTCCTCACCCGCGACGGACGCGTGCAGATGGACGCTCTGTTGATGTCTGGCCACGATCTTCGCGCCGGCGGCGTGGCCGGTGTCGAGCGCGTCCGCAACCCCATCCGCGCAGCACGCCTCGTGCTCGACCGCTCACCGCACGTCTACTTCGTCGGCCAGGGGGCTGAGGCGTTCGCCGCCGAGCACGGCATGACCTTGATCGACAACGCAGAACTGGTCGTCCCGCGAGAACGTGCCCGCCTCCGAGCCTTTCTCGAAGCGCAGGCTGCGGGCCTGCCCGACCTCACCTTCGCCGGATCGGCAGAGCCCGCATCCACCGTCCCCGCAAGTGCTCCGCCCACCGACACGGCGCTCGAGCAGACGCGGCTTGACGCTGAAGTCGAACAGGGCCTGCCAACCGAACTCCAGATCACCGACCCTACGCTGCACTCCCATGACACGGTGGGCGCGCTGGCACTTGACGCCCACGGCAACCTCGCCGCAGGTACCTCTACAGGCGGTACGCTCGCAAAGACGCCCGGGCGCGTCGGCGACTCCTCCCTGATCGGCTGCGGCTGCTACGCCGACAACGCCTCCGCCGCCACCTCGCTTACCGGCTGGGGCGAGCCCATCATGAAGCTCGTGCTCGGCAAATGGGCGGTCGATCGTGTCGGGGCCGGCAACAGCCCGCAATACGCTGCCGAGGCTGCTATCCACCATCTCCACAGCCGTCTGAGCGGGCATGGCGGTATCATCCTTCTCGATCCGCAAGGCAACATCGGCATCGCCCACAACACGCCGCGCATGGCGTGGGGCTGCGCGCGTGCGGATGGCATACAGCTGGGCATCACGTGCAATACCTAGCGGAACCCGCCGTGACAGAGTTGCTTGTGCGCGCATCCTACCCCGCAGAGCGCCCACACAGGCCTCGCGGAGATCCCCATGAAACGCCTTTCCTTTTGGCTCACCATCCTTGCCGGCGGCACCGCCGCCTACCTCATGTTTAAGCGCGGCGAATCGCTATCCTCCATCGCCAAGAACACCATGACCAACCCGATCGGCACCTTTGCGCACGAGATCAAAGAAGTTCTCTAACCGTAGTTCCTGCACCGGCAGCCAAGCCGCCGCGCCGTATCCTGACCTGAGTGACCGCTGACCTGTTTTCCGATCCCGCCGATCTCGAGACCACGCGTCGGCCACTCACGCCGGAGCAGGCAGACAAGCTTCCTCACATCCATCGCGTTCTGCTGGGCTATTACGGCGCTCCGAAGCCGCGAGAGCCGTGGGATCCCCTCACACAGTTCATCTATTCCCTCCTAAGCTCACGAACCAAAACACCACAGGCACACAAGGTGATGCGCGATCTTGAACGGGCCTTCCCCGGTGCCGGCCCGGGTGCCTGGGAGCCCGTGCGCGACGCCGCTCTCGCCGACCTCGAACGCGCGATCGCCGTTGTTACGTTCCCCGAAGTCAAGGCACCTCGCCTCAAAACAGCTCTTCAACAAATCACGGCTCGCACCGGCGCCCTTTCGCTCGACTTTCTCGCCCGTTACCGCACCGAGAAGATCCGTTCCTGGCTGGAGCAGTTCGAGGGCGTCGGTCCGCAGGTCTCAGCCGCGGTGGTCAACTTCTCCACCCTGCGCCGCCGTGCGCTGTCCGTCGATGCCAACCACCTGCGCGTCATCCAGCGCCTGTGCGTGGTGCCGCGTGCCGATGCAGGCACCACTGAAGAGCGGCTGATGCGCTTGATCCCGGAAACCTGGGACGCCGCCATGCTGGATGAACACCACTCGCTGGTGAAGCTCCATGGGCAAACGCTTTGCACCTTCGACAACCCACGCTGCCTCGAGTGCCCCTTGCTGAAGCTCTGCCCCACGGGGCAACGCAACACCGCCGGCACCTCCCCGCCCGCCCTGGCCGCGCATTAACCCGCGTGCCCCGGCACAGCTAGCTAGCCTGGAGAGCTTCCACCTCATGTAACGGCGGCAGGTAGCTTCGGGTGTACTCCAACACGGCACAATCGCAGGCACACTCAGGGCAAATCCAGTGTCCCGCAGGGCAACGGTTCATCTCATCCTGGAACGAAACGGCGTAGCAATCAGCACAGCGCGCAATCTCAGCAGCGTACACGCGTCACAACCTTTCTCGATCCCTTCCACCGGAAGGGCTGCGCTTACTACAACGCAGATCGGGACGCTGTGAAAGACGACTTTCGTCGCATTACCCGTCGCAAATCAGAACACTTCTACGGTGCTGCTACGGGCTGGGCCAGGTATGTTTCGTTGCCACTCGTTTTGCGATGCACAATCTGTTGGCTCTCCGGCACACGGGAGAAACGATTGCCACCGATCACCCATGTGGCACGCGGCGCACCGGGGTTCTGGCCCGCCGTCTCTGTCGCGATGCCTATCCCAAAGCCAACGCAGGTGTTGTCCGTGATGCGCATCTCATCGGTGCTGTTGTAGTCGCTCCAGCCCTGCGCGATACACACCGACTTCGGGTTCGGCGCGGCCTGATCCATCAACGTATTGTTCTCGATGAAGGACGTGTTCGCTCCCGCAAGCGACGGCCCAGAGATCGCCGGCTCTCCCAATGGCACGGTGAAGCGCAAGCTGTTACCTGAGACGCGTACCTCGCCGGTGTAGTTCGCAAAATGAATCAACCCATTCACCAAGGTGTTGTGCGACAAATCCAACCCTGCTTCGCCTTCCGTGTAGAAGGCCATGCACAACGTCCCACAAGACAACGTGTTTCCCGTCACCGTAAGGTTCGCGTGCGGCGCAGGGTTCTCGTTATGGTGCTTGATCAGGAACAGCGCAGCGGTGGGGTACTTCGTATCCGCGTAGGCGAAGTTGCTGGAAAACACCACATCCTCGCTCTCCATCTGCACCGAGTAGCATCCGGACGCGCACCCGCGAGCCACGTTGCCGCTGAACAGGTTGCGCACACCGCCCTCCGTGTCGAAGCACACATCGCCGCAGCCCTCCGCGGTGTTGCCCGTTACGGTGACGTTCTCCCCCATCGAGCCCCACACGCACGCGCCCCCGGCGTCGTAGCACTCGTTGCCCGTGATGCTGAGGAAACCCGCATATTTCACCTCCGCCGCACCGTGCCAGCCAAGGTTGCCGTCGCCGCCCCACCACTGCACGCCGTGCCCGGTGCCCATAAAGCGATTGTTCGCCACCACGCCGCGCAACACATACAGCAGGTACACACCAATCGGTCGCGCGCCGTGCAGCTCCGTGCTGTTGTCCGTGATGGACACATCCGTCGTCTGGCTCGCGGCGCCGCCCCCGTTATGCGTGTTGAACAACGCCAAGTTGATCACATGATTTCCCGCTTCCACCACGCGAACGGCACGTGT
Organism: uncultured Acidobacteriaceae bacterium; assembly: GCA_964246665.1. Lineage (GTDB taxonomy): Bacteria > Acidobacteriota > Terriglobia > Terriglobales > Acidobacteriaceae > Granulicella. The sequence continues at coordinate 5,202 of CAXTRU010000068.1, read as the reverse complement.
CGCGGTCAGCAGCGTGCCACCGGGCTGCCCTTTCACCGTGACGTCGCACCCACGCACACTCACGTCCGTTGCGGCGTCGGCGACAAACAACTCCGTTGCATTATCGACAGAGATGTCCGCCTCGCAACGCACCTCGTTGTGTCCCGCCAGGTGCACCGTCGAGCGCCCTACAGAAAGCGGCGCCGCGATCCGAAGCCCATGTCCCGGCGCCAGTGTTACATCACCATCCAGGCGCGTCGGCTTGTCCAGCACGATCATGCCGGCAGCGGCACCAAGCTCTGCCTGGCGCGCTGCGATGATGGCCCTGGCATCGGCTAGCGAGCCTTGTGCAACCGCAGGAACCACGGCGACCAGCATGTAGCAGACAGCAACGACCACACCGCAAAGGAACGTGCGGAACCTCGGTTGCTGCCAGCTAAACACGCAATCCAGACCTCGTCAGGGCGCTGTCTTCCAAATGGGCGAGCAGATCGCTCACATCCGCATACACTTCGACGCATCCGGCCGCCAGAAGTTCCTCCCGGCCCCATCCACCCGTCATAACGCCGATGGTGCGCATGCCCGCCTTGCCCGCGCTTTCCGCGTCGTAAGGCGTGTCGCCCAGGGCGATGCATTCCGTAGGCGGTAGGCCGAGCTTCTTGATCACCGCCGCGAAGATGTCCGGATGCGGCTTGGCGCGATCGGCATCATCGGCGGTGGTCTGCTCGTCAATCAGATCGTCAATGCCTGCAACGCCCAGCAGCACCGTAAGGTCGTCCTTGTCGGATGAGGTCGCCACTGCGACCTTGATGCCGGCGGCATGCACACGCGTCAACAACTCCCGCACGCCTGGGATAGCCTGAACCTGCTGTCGCAGGCCGTGTTGAAACACGTACTTCCGGAAAGTTTTCAGCGGCTCTTCGACGATCGGGCGCTTCCACCACGGCACAAACACCGGGATCAGTTCATCGCCTCCTTTGCCGATCTGCCGCCGAATCTCTTCCAGGTCAAGGGTCAAGCCCATCTCCGCAAACGCCACGCGCCAAGCCTCAGCGTGCAACCAGTTGCTCTGGACCAGCGTTCCATCGATGTCGCACAACAGGGCCTTCGCCATCTACACCTCACAGAGCGTGAGATGCATTCAATCACCTGGCATGCCTTGGCATGCAGCTAAGCGCCATAATGAGGCCTGTGCCTCCATCCATCCTTGATCCAATCAGCCTCCATGGGCAGCATGTTGCGCTGGTGCCGCTGTCGCTCAGCCACCTCGACGCACTAGCAGCGGCCGTGCAGGACGGCGACCTCCATCAGCTCTGGTACACCACCGCGCCCAGCCCCGCCGACATGCGCAATGACATCGAGCGCCGGCTCGCGCTGCACACCGCTGGTTCCATGCTTCCGTTCACGGTGCTGGATGCCTCCGGAACGCCCGTGGGCATGACCACCTACATGAACATCGATGTCCAGAACCGCCGCGTGGAGATAGGCTCCACGTGGTACGCGGCCCGCGTGCAGCGCACGGCGCTCAACACCGAAGCCAAACTTCTGCTGCTGACCCATGCCTTCGCCACCCTCGCATGCATCGCGGTGGAGTTCCGCACCCACTTCCTCAATCAGCAAAGCCGCCGCGCCATTGAGCGTCTCGGCGCCAAGTTGGATGGCGTCCTTCGCGCTCACTCCATCGCGAAAAACGGAACCGTGCGCGACACCTGCGTCTATTCCATCACGGCATCCGAGTGGCCGTCCGTGCAGGCCCACTTGCGTTGGCAGCTGAGCAGGCCCAGGTAGCTCACCTCGCCGTAACGTGGGCGCTCACGCCTTCTTTAATGACCGAACCAATACTCAGCGGATGGCAGTACACTCAACGCCATGCAAACCGCCGCCCAGCTCAACGAAGAGTTCGCCATCCCCGACGTCCTCAGCTTTGCCGAGCCGCATCCGGGCATGCCGTGCGCCTCCGTCCTGACCAACACCTGCCGCGCTGAGTTCTTCCTGCAGGGCGCACACCTCACAGGTTGGCAGCCGAACGGCCAGGTTCCGGTGCTCTTCCTCTCGCAGCGCTCGTCGTTTGCTCCGGGCAAGGCCATACGCGGTGGTGTGCCCGTGATCTGCCCATGGTTCGGCTCGCCGGACACCTCGCCCGTGCATCCGCCCAAGGGCTCGGCTTCGCACGGTTACGCGCGCATCTGGCCATGGACCCTGCGTTTCGCCGCGCTCGCCGGCGACGATCTCCACCTTTCCCTCACGCTCGATCACACCGACCGTTTGCACGCGATTGGCTTCGACTTCCTGCAGATTGGCGTTGACCTGATCCTCGGGCAAACACTAACCGTGCGCCTCACCGCCGCCAACGCCGGCGAAAAGCCTTTCTTATTCGAACAGGCCCTGCACGCCTACCTGCAGCTCGGGGACATTCAGCAGGTCTCTATCGACGGCCTTGCCGGCACAGAGTTCCTCGACAAGACAGACAGCTTTCGTCGCAAAGTTCAGGCCGATGACCCGTTGCAGTTTCACGGCGAGACCGACCGCCCCTACCTCAACACAACCGCTCCCATCACGCTGACCGACCCGGTGCTGCAACGACGCCTCGCCGTTACCAAGAGCAACTCAAAGACCACCGTCATCTGGAATCCCGCTGCCGAACTCACCGCAAAGCTGCCCGATCTGGCGCCGGACGACTGGCACCACTTCGCCTGCATCGAAACCGCCAACGTCGCCGAAAACGCAATCACGCTGCAGCCGCGCGAAGCACACACCATGTCCATGCACCTCGCCGTTGAGCCGATGTAGTAAGCCGTGTCAGCGATGGACTGCTAGCTACCCTGCAAGGTCGCCGGCACAGGCGCACCCCGAAGGCGCTTGTTCAGCGGCTCTGAAACAAATCGTGATAACAGCGCACCCAGAATCGCTGCGAGCAAAACTGTTGCGACCACCCACAGCCCCACAGGCCCGCGCCGCACCTGTAAAAACAACCCCATCACACCCATCACGAAAAATTCGTGCGTCAGGTACACCTCGTAGCTGTACCGGCCTAACCACCGCATCGGCGCTGTCCATCGGTGGCCTTTGCTGCCCCGCAACACACTGCTGAGCATGACCAGGCAGATGCCCAGGCCAAGGATTGTGACATCCAGCCCCGTGCGTCCGATGATCCGCCTCACATGCCAGCCAAAGATCACCCTCGGCCAGTCCCACACCACGATGAACAACGTCAGCAGGACACCCACAGCCTGCACCACGGCAACAATCCAGGGCGGTAGCGCGTGTCTCCGCTTCTCGAGCTGAACGGTGAGCAGAGCAAACAGACAGCCGAGCGCCACGTTGTCCAGATTGCCCAGGTACGACTGCTCCAGCCAGACCTCGCTCGAGGAATACCAGGGCTGCCGCGCAAACGGAGCAAACAGGATCAGCCCGCCCAAAACAGCGAAGAACACAGGCCGAGTTCACCGCCGCCGCAGCAGCGCGATGCAGAGCAGCGGGAAGAAGACATAGAACATCTCCTCAACCGAAAGCGACCAGAGCACCGTCCAGGGTGCCGGAAGGTAGCCATGGACGACCTCATACCAGTTCAAATGAAAGGTGAGCGCCGAGAACAAGGCGCCGGGCAGGGTTCCCCCTCTGTGCGTGATGTCGAAGACCCTCCACCCTGCGAGATGGAAGACCGACAGCACAGCAAGCAACAACAGCAGCATCGGCATGATGCGTGCAAAGCGGATTCTGTAAAACGCACCGGCACGCATCGCTGCCAGGGAACCGAAGCGCTTGACCGACACATACGTGATCAGAAAGCCGGAGATGGCGAAGAACACAGAAACGCCATCGCCACCCTGCCGGAACACCACGTGGCGCACAAGCACCGGCAGTCTCGTCCCGATCGTGTAGTTGCTAAAGAGCAACCAAAGGCTCGAATGCAGCAGGATCACCGCAAGGATCGAAAACCCACGCAGAAGATCAACGGTGTCGAACCGCGGCGCAGCCTGTCGCGCCTCGTTGTGAACCGGAGCATTGGGCATCATGGTCCCCAGCTTATCGGCGCGGCAACGTCGCAGCCTGACCCGAACCACATCGGTCAGCGGGTAAGCTGGGCCTGCGTCTATGCTGATCCTCGCCTCCGCCTCGCCCCGCCGACGTGAACTCCTCACCCAGATCGCCGTCCCGCACACGGTGCAGCCCGCGCACATCGACGAAACGCGCCGGCCTGGCGAAGACCCCGTGGCATACGTGCAACGGCTCGCCCTGGAAAAGGCCGCAACGATCGCGCAGATAAACCCCAGACAAACCGTACTCGCCGCGGACACCACGGTGGTACTCGGCACCGAGGTTCTAAACAAGCCGGCAGACCTCGCCGACGCACAACGCATGCTGCGCGCGCTTGCCGGTCGCACCCACTTTGTTCATACCGGCATCGCCGTGGTCCATGCCGGCGCCGCGCACAGCCACGTTGAATCTACAGCCGTGACGTTCACGTCCATTCCGGAAGACGATCTGGACGCCTATCTCGCGACGGCAGACTCCCTGGACAAAGCCGGCGCGTATGGCATTCAAGGGTATGCCGCCCGTTGGGTCTCTCGGGTTGAAGGTGATTTCTTTAACGTCGTCGGGCTGCCGTTGGCCGCCACCGTACGCCTGCTGCGTGCGGCAGGAGCACTGTGAGTTCATGCGTCCAACCCTGACGGAAATGCCCGAAACGGGAGGCTCCCAGATCATCAACTGTGGCAAAAATGCCACAGTCAGGGCTTGTAACCCGGGTGTAATCTCACTTTGGCGCGCAGTGCGCAGGTAAGGTTCAGGCTGGCAACGGATGTCCAACTCGAATGCACCCTGGATGCCCCGCTTAGCTTTGCGGGTGTCGGTCTCCACTCCGGCGCACCGGCCAGCCTTCGGCTCATTCCCGCGCCTGCCGGCTCCGGCATCGTCTTCCGGCGCTCTGACCTGGACAACTACGAGATTCCAGCTATTGGCCGCAACGTCGCCAAGGTCTCTTACGCCACCAGCCTGATGCGCCAGGGCGTCTTGATCTCCACCACCGAGCACCTGCTCAGCGCTCTCATCGGGCTCGGCGTCGACAACGTCATCTGCGAGATCGACAACCTTGAAGTGCCCATCCTCGACGGCTCCGCCCAGCCTTATGTCACCGCCATCCAGGCCGTTGGCCTCAAGCAGCAGCGCCGCAAACGTGAATATCTCCGCATCCTGAAACCCGTCGAGGTGCGCGAGGGCGAA
>CAXTRU010000067.1:0-12979 GCA_964246665.1 uncultured Acidobacteriaceae bacterium | reverse complement strand
GTCGGGACGTGGCTCAGCCTGGTAGAGCGCACCCTTGGGGTGGGTGAGGTCGCTAGTTCGAATCTAGTCGTCCCGACCATTTCTTCTCAATCCTGATCTTCGGTGTGCGGTCCTTAGGCGGCATGGCATTTGACCCGCTCGCACAATTTCGTGCCGACCAAGAAGACAAATGCATTCACCATGTGCGTTCGTTCTCATCGGCTGTGGACGATGTTTGCGAGCTCGCGGATCGTGTGGTGGATCTCGCTTTCGGCCGTATAGAAGTGCGGCGCGATGCGGATGCCGGCACCGGGGCGGAAGTCCACAAGGATCTGCCTGCGCCCTAACTCCGCGGTGACTTCGCGGCCACGGGGCACGTCCAGGATCACCGTGCCTCCGCGCTGGGCCGGATCGCGCGGACTGCGCACCGAAAGTCCTGCCTCGTCCGCAAGCGCGATGAGCAACTGCGTTTGCCGCACAGACTTTTCGCGGATGGCCGCAACGCCGATCTCGTTCACAATCTCATAGCCAGACCGAGCGGAGTACATCGCCGGCACGTTCGGCGTGCCGTTGAGAAAGCGATGCATGTCCGGCGCGTACTCGATGGGACCGTTGACGAACTCGAACGGGTGCGCGTGCGCCGCCCATCCTGTGGCGGCGGGCTGCAGCTTGGGGTCAAGGTCAGGGCGCACATACAGGTAGCCCGCACCCGGGCCGCCGAGCAGCCACTTCACGGAGCCGCCCGTCGCAAAATCAACGCCCAAAGCTGTGACATCGAGCGGCACGATGCCTGCAGACTGGTACAGATCCGCCACGATGTACGCACCGACCGCATGCGCACGGGCGGTGATGGCGGCAAGGTCCTGCAGATAGGAACTGCGAAACGCTACATGCGAGATGCTGACCAGCTGCGTGCGTTCATCGATGGCATCAAGGATGCTTTCAAGCGGGATCGTCATCCCATCGGGCGACGCAACGGAGACGGTCTCGGCGCCCTGCCGCTGGAGGCCATGATAGATGTAGTCGTTCGACGGGAAGTTCAGGCCATCGGTGACGAGCTTGTTGCGTGGGCCGTTCCAGTCGAAGCATGACGTGACAATCGTCTGGCAGATGGACACGTTTTGATGCATCGCGACGCGGCCCTTCGGCGCGCCGATGATGCTGCCGATGAGGTCGCCGCAGGTCAGCGGCATCTCCCACCAACCCTCTTCCCACGCACGGATGCCGCGGCTCGCCCACGTGGTGGTGAACTCACGCAGCGCCGTTTCCACGCGCCGCGGCATCGGCCCCAGCGAGTGGCTGATCATGTACGTGGTGTGCTCAAGGATGGGGAACTCCTTGCGCCATGCGAGCAGCGGGTCCTGAGCCACCTCAGCAGCAGTAACTTCGGGCAGTGTGGTGAGTGTGCTCATGCGGTCCATGTCTCCTCCCCCCACGTACGCCAGGCTCAGCAGACAAAGAAAGGGTATGCCATACAGCAGCGTTGGCCGAAACGCCTGCGTCAACGACGTGGTGAGCAGCGCCGCCGCCATCAGCCCGGCACCGGCCAGGGTGAGATACGGGAAGCCCCACATACGAAACAGCAGTGCTTCGCCCGCGTGCTGCTGACGAAAGCGAAAGTGCGTCACAAAGATCATCAGCCACGTGAACATCGGACCAAACATCGAGATCGCCAGCATCAGCAGAAATGACCGCTCGTGATAGCGCACGTTCAACACCGCGGCAAGCCCGATGCCGATCGTGGAGGCGAGCAGCGCCGGCACCGGCACCCCGTTGCGCGTCAGGCGCCCCAGGCCGCGCGGAGCGAAGCCTCCCCGTGCCAGTGAGAACAGCATTCGCGCGGTGATGTAGAGCTGGCTGTTCATCGCAGAAAGCGCAGCGATCAGGATCATCAAATTCAACACGCCAGCCGCGCCCGGAATATGCGTACGCCGCATCACGACCACGAAGGGTGACTGCGCCGTGCCGGACGCGACCACCGGCCACGGCACGATGGCAAGGATGATCGCCAGCGTCAGCACGTAGAACAACACAAGCCGCAACATCGTCGCGCGGAACGCCCGCGTAATGGCCTGGCGTGGCTCCTTCGCTTCACCCGCGGCAACCGCAATCATTTCAATGGAAAAATAGCTGAACAGCGACACCAGCACCGCCACCCACACACCCCAAGCACCCTTGGGGAAGAAGCCGCCAGAGCTGACGTAGTTGCGAAAACCAATAGGCGCGTCCCCAACCTGCGTGCCACCGTGCGACGCAAACAGCACCCAAACCCCGAGACACAAGAAGCCACAGATCGCAGCGACCTTCAGCGCGGAAAAGACATACTCCACCGCGCCAAACAGCCGCACGTTGCCGGCGTTGATCAACACCAATACCGCGGAAAAGTCCACGATCCACATCCAGCCGGGCACCGCGGGATACCAGAAGCGCATGTAGACCGCCACGGCTGAGACTTCTGTGCCCAGGGCCAGCACGACGCCCGCCCAGTACGCGAAGCGCACCAGAAAGCCGGCCAGCGGCGAGACATACAGCTCAGCCCATGCGCCAAACGAGCCCGCGGTGGGGTGCACGACCGTCATCTCCGCCAGGCAGCCCATCAGCAGCAGCGTGATCAGCGCACCGACAAGGTAGCTGATCAGCACAGCCGGCCCGGCAAGCCCGATGGCAAAGCCCGACCCGAGAAACAGCCCCGTGCCGATAGCGCCACCAATGGCAATCATCGAGAGCTGCCGCGACGACAGACTGCGCTGCAGCCCACCTTCGCGGGCTTCAATGGCCCGTGACGTTTCAGGCGCGAAAGTGGCCATACGTCACTGTACGCTGGAAGCCATGGACATCCTTTCACGTCCTGTTTTGGCTGCCGATCACCGCATCCCGTACGGTGCGGACCCATCGCAATTCGGCGACCTTTGGCTGCCGGCCGCCCCGGCGCATGGCAAGGCGCCGCTGGTCGTGTTCTTCCACGGTGGGTGGTGGAAGTCTGCGTACGATCTTGGCTATGCCGGCTACCTTTGCGCTGCGCTGAAGCGCGCCGGTGTCGCCACATGGTCAGTCGAGTACCGGCGCGTGGGCGCCACGGGCGGCGGCTGGCCGAACACATTTCTCGACGCGGCAGCAGGCCTTGAGTTCATCACAACGCTCGCGCGCAGCTATCCGCTGGACCTTACGCGCGTGATCACGATGGGGCACTCCGCGGGCGGCCATCTCGCGTTCTGGATAGCAGGCCGGCACCACGTGGCGCCGGGCAGCGCGGTGTATGTGCCCATATCCGGGATCAATCTCTGCGGTGCCGTCGCGCTGGCCGGTGCGGTCGACCTGGAACTCATCATCGCGCTCGCAGGCGACGGGCTCTTCGCGCATGACAAGCACGAGGTCTACGCGCTGATGGGCGGCTCACCCGCCGAGCATCCCGAGCGCTACACTAATGGCGACCCCGGCCATCTGCTTCCCTTGCAGGCGCCGCAAGTGCTGTTGCAGGGCACAGCCGATGACGAGATCCCCGCGGAGGTACCGGCACGCTGGGCCGCCAAGTCACGCGGCTCCGGGTCGCATGCCACGGCGACCATGCTGCCCGGTGCAGACCACCTCGACGTGGTCGACCCGGAGAGCAACGCATGGCCCACGGTGCTCGGCCAGGTGCAACATCTGCTGCGGCACGGTGCGTAGCCTCGCAAACTACCAAGCAAACTACCGCGAAGACTAGGAAGCGATATTGTGCGCCAGCGCATAGCGGGTCAGCTCCGCGGTGGTGCGCAGGCCAAGCTCGTTCATCAAGCTGTTCTTGTGGAACTCCACCGTCTTCGGTGAGATCCCCAACGCCTCGGACATTTCGCGCGTCGTCTTGCCTTCGGAGACCAATTGCAACACCTGGCGCTGCCGATCGGTGAGCGGATCGGCGAACACCTTGCGTGGATCGCGGCCGAACTCCTCCGGCGACAGCGATAGCTCCTGTGCCAGCAGGGGCGTGGTGAAGGTTCCACCCCGCAAGACCTTCTCGATGGCCATTAGAATCTCGCTGCCGGCCGACTGCTTACACACATAGCCCGCAGCGCCCGCCCGGTAGGCGGCTCGCACATAGCTCAGGTCCAGCTGTTGGGTGACGAAGATGATCTTCAGCCTCGGGTACAGGGTGCTTAGCTTCACCGCGGCCTGAATGCCGGACATCTCCGGCATGCTGATATCGAGAAACACCACCTCCGGTTGCAGCTCGGCCGCCATCTCCAACAGCACGCGACCGTTGGTTGCGATGCCGGCTAGGTCGTACTGGGGCGCAAGGATCTGCGCGATGCCTTCGGCCACCATGGCGTGGTCGTCCGCGATCAACACCCGCGCCTTACGCTGGCTCAGCAATGGGTACCTCCATGGTGATCGACGTTCCGTGACCCAATTCGGACTTCATCGTAAACGTGCCGCCCGCAATCCGCGCACGCTCTTTCATCGAGATCAGGCCAAGACCGCCGCTGACGTCAGTCCCTTCCTGGTCGAAGCCGATACCGAAGTCGCGCACCTGCAATACAAGCTGATCGCCGCGCCCTTGCAGCACCACCTTCACATGGGTCTTGCCCGCATGTTTGGCCACATTGCGCAGCGCTTCCTGGGTTACGCGATAGATGGCGGTGGCCGCCGTCCGGGGCACCACGTCCGGAATATCGCTGCCAAGGTAGGTCGCAAACATGCCCTCGCGTTCCTGGAACTCCGAAACCAGGGCCGTCAACGCCGACACCAGGCCAAGGTCGTCCAGGATAGCCGGATGCAGCCGGTGCGAGAGATGGCGAACATCCTTGCTCAGGGCTTCTACCTGGGCGGCCAACTCCTGGCCCGAACCTGTGGGACCGCCGGCGGCGAACCCCGCCCCCTGCAGTTGCAGCGACAACGCAGTCAGCCTTTGCGCGATATCATCATGCAGCTCACGGGCCACACGCTGCCGCTCCTCTTCCTGCACGTTGAATAGGTGAGCCGCCAGCTCTCGCAGCTCCTTCTGCGTGCGCATCAAGGTTCCGGTTGTGTCTTCGATGCGCTGCTCCAACTCCTTCCTCTGCGCTGCCACCTGCTCTTCGGCGTGCCGCTGCACGGTGACGTCCTCTACCGTCAGCAGAGTGACGCGGGAACCGTCTGTAAGAAGAGCCTGCCCTTTGACGAGAAGGACCCTGCGATCGCTGGTTATCGAGTGGTGCTCCATCTCCAGCGTGGCCCCGGGCCCCGCGGTGGTCAGCGCGACTAGCTGTTCGCTCAGGTTCTCGATGCCCCACTTCAGGCGCACAAGATCGGGAAAGGATCGTCCGGTGAGTTCGCGGTCTCCGAGTTGCGCCAGGTCGCGAAAGCTCTTGTTGACCTTGCGGATGGTGCAGTCCTTCGACAAGACGACAACCGGGACCGGCACGCTGACCACGATGGAGTCCGCGAAGTCCCTCGCTTCCCGCATGCCCTGTTGGCTTTGGCGTAGCTGGTCGATGTCCACCAGGACCAATACCAGGCCTTCGATCTTGTTTTCGGCCGTGCGGTAGGGCCGTACACGCAGCAGGTGCCACTTGCCGTGGCGGTCCTGCACCTCAATCTCCCGCGTACCCAACGTGTCGAGCACGTCCCGCAGGATGGGCTCGATGTCCTCAATGGAAAGCTGCAGTCGAATCTCGCTCACCTTGCGGCCGATGTCGCTGGCGCGCATGTTCAGCAGCCGCTCCATGGGCGGGGTAAACTGCCGGATCTCAAGATCGTCGGTAAGCATCAGCAGCGGTATGTTGACGCTGGTCAGCGGATTGCTCAGGTCATTGCCGGTCTGCATCAGAACGGCGTTGCGCTGCTGCAGTTCATCGTTGACGGTTTGCAGCTCTTCGTTCGCGCTTTGCAGCTCTTCCTTGGTGGTTTCCAGCTCCTCGTTGGTGCTTTGGAGTTCTTCGTTGGCGCTTTGGATCTCCTCGTTGGCAGAGACCAGCTCCTGGTTGCGCGCGTCCCGCTCTTCAATCAGCGACTGCAAATGGAAACGCGTGGATGAAAGGTCCTGCCGCAGTTGCGCGATCACGCGCTCCTTCTCGTCAGCACTCAGTGCGGGCACCGCCGGCTGTTCGGCGATTTGCGTCGTTTTGGGCTCGGGGCCTTCGAGAAACAAAACGATATAGGAGCGATTGCTGGAGGTCCGGTGCGATAACGGCAGCACCTCCACCTGCACGCGGCGCACTTCGCCGTCCGGGTCTGTCAGCAGAGCGGTGCGCGACACCGGAACATTGTCGGTGATGGCATGTTCGGCCGCATCGCGGACCGCCGAGGCAAGGCCGTCGCGCACAACGCGCATCAGCTTCCAGCTGACCACACCACTGGCAAGCTCGACATAGGGCGAGGTTTGTCCACGCGCCTGCAAGACGTTCAGTTGCTCGTCAATGATCAAGCCTGGCGGGCCAAAACGCGCCAGCAGCACACGATCCCCGGCACGCTGCAGCTCCAACTCCGACCAGATGCGGTCTTGAAAGGCAGGGGCGGAGTGAACTTCGTTTGTAGTCTTGGCGCGGTGCATCGGCAGGTGGTAGCCACCCGGCATGCTGAGCCCGACCTTGGCATAGATCTTCGTTCTGCGGTCGATCGGGCTAAACCACTCGTCATACTCGCGCAGCGTCTCTGACATGCCGAGCAGCAGGTAGCCGGTAGGCTCCAGGGCATAGTGAAAGGTCTGCATGATCTGCCGCTGCAGGCTTTGGTTGAAGTAGATCAACACATTGCGGCAGAACAAAAAGTCGATGCGCGAAAACGGTGGATCGGTACACAGGTTCTGGCGGGCAAAGATGCACAGGTCGCGCACACGTTTGGTGAGCTGGTACCCGCGATCCACCTTGACGAAGAAGCGGCGCAGCCGGTCCGGGCTGATCTCCCCCAGCAACGACTCCGGGTAGATGGCTTGGCGTGCCGTTTCAATGGAGCGCTCACTGGCGTCGGTGCCGAAGATCTGCAGCGTCGTGTCCATGCCGTGCGCTGTCATGTACTCCAGGAAGGTCATCACCACGGAGTACACCTCTTCGCCGGTGGAGCAGCCGGCACACCACACGCGGACGGGTCGCTGCGGCGGACCGCCCTGGAAGAAGGTGGGCAGAAGATCGGCGCTCAACGCGTGCCAAAAACTTGCGTCGCGGAAGAAACGCGTCACACCGATCAACACATCTTCCTGCAGGCTGGTCAGCTCGTCTTTGCGCGCCTGCAGAAAGCGCACATAGTCGGGCAGCGACTCCAGCCGAAGCAGCATCATGCGCCGCGCGATCCGGCGGCGGATGGTCTCCGGCTTGTACTGCCGCAGTTCCAGGCCGGAGTTGGTGCGCAGCATATGGAAGATGCGCTCGAAGCTGTCCTGCTCCACCGCGAGCTGCTGGCCGCGTTCCAGGCTCTGCACGTCGGGTCGCGTGAACTGCTTGGCCAGCCGGGCCAGCTCGACACCGATCTCCCGCGGCGAGATCACACGATCGACGTGGTCCGCGTAGATCGATGAGCGCGGCATGCTGCTGTGCTGCGCGGTTTCAGGCGCTTGCACAATGGCGACGCCGCCATCGCCCCGTATCGACTTCAGGCCCAGCGCGCCGTCGGCATCGGCGCCGGAAAGCACAACGCCGATGGCATGGCCCTGCAGGTCCTCCCCCAGGGAGCGAAAGAAGGTATCGATCGTGTGCGGGATGCGGTCTGCCGGGTCGCGCGGCGTCACCACGAAGCGGCCGGCATGCATCCTCGCGATCTGGTTGGGCTGCAGCACGTAAAGGTGATCCGGCAGTGGCTGCACGCCCTCCTCAATGGGGTGCGTCGGCATGTGGGTGTACTTGCCCGTGATCTCGAGCAGGTGACTTACCTGGTCCGGCGCCAGGTGCGGCACCAGCACAAAGGCCATACCGGTGTCGGTCGGCAGGATGGCAAGGATGTCCTTGATCGGCTGCAGGCCACCGGCCGAGGACCCGAACGCGACCACAGGGTAGGGCAAGGAGGGCGTGCCGCTGGCCTCCTGCTCACTGTCCACCGATCCGGTGATCTCGATCCGCTCACTCGGGAGCTCAGGCGTAGGTTCGGCAAAGGTGAATTTGGCCGCGATCAGCTCGCGACGATCGTCCCGGCGGCTGCCGGCCGCGCCGTCGCCGTCAGCCTCTGCAGGCCGGGGTGCCTGTGCTCCTTCCTGCACGTCGTCCAGGAACTCCGGCGTTTGATCATCATCCATCAGCGACTCCCCACTTGGTCTGACGCGCGGCGGTCGGCAGTCATCCCGTACCTCCGTAAGTTTATTCTTTTGCCGAACCGCAGCAGGGAGGCTGCCTGATGCGGGAACGTACGCGGGGCTTGTCTTTGGCCCGTGTTCCTGAGAGCATCGCAGCCATGGTGACCGTGCGGCAGGAGCTGGAACGAGTGCTGGAAGAGTCTCGGGAGCGGCTCCGGATCAGCCGCGCGCTGCGCAACCAGTCGCGCGAGTCCATCCGCCGATCGCAGCAAGCCGTGCTCCGATCCCAGGACGTGATCACGCGCAGTGACCGCATCATCGACGACCTGAGTAAACCCGCGTCGCCGGAAGAGTTTGCGCCGGCAAACTCTGCTTCTGACCCGGTGGCTCACCTGCTTGAAAAGGTTGAGGGCCAATGCTTTGAAGACCAGGTGCTCACGATGGACGGCAAGCACTTCGTGGACTGCTGCGTGTTGAACTGTGTGCTGGAATACAGCGGCCAGGCCCTGGTGTTGGAGACCACTGAGTTTAGAGGCTGCAGCTTCCGCTTCCACGGGGAAGCGGCGTTGACGCTGAACTTTCTCCACTGCTTCGGGCTGATGCCGGAAAGGTCCAGCGACGTGGCCGTCGCCGCTTCCAAGCCTCTCCGATCGCAGCGCCCGAACTGAGGATGCCGAGCAAGCCAATGCCGAGCTGAGGCGCTCAGTACAACTAGTCTTTGCCGCTCGCTCCGCAACCATACGTGCCTTTGTGACGCGCTCGAAGCTGACCTTCCTCCGCGTCCACGCGCCATGGCATGCGTTGCATCCGCCATGGGAGCTTTCGACATCAGAAGAGTCTGTACGCCGCCGGTACGCCGCAGGTACCGCCTCAAGGAGATCCATGCAACGCAGAGACTTCATCAAGACCGCATCCGCCGCCGGCGTTGCCGCCGTGAGTTCCCCGGCCCTCGCGCAGGTCACCAACGGATCCACCTCGAAGGAGGCGCCGATCAAACGCGCGGAGCATCCCGACATGATCTATCGCGAGCTGGGCACCACGGGCGAGCGTGTCTCGGCCATCGGCATGGGCGGCTTTCACCTCGCCAAGGACTCGAGCACGACGGCGGGGGATGCGGTGCGGCTGGTGCGCTCGGCCGTCGACAACGGCATTACCTTTCTGGACAACTGCTGGGACTACAACGATGGCATCTCCGAAGTGCGTATGGGCCAGGCGCTCAAGGACGGCTACCGCCACAAGGTTTTCCTGATGACCAAGCTGGATGCGCGCACGGCCAAGGAGTATGACAAGCAGCTGGAACAATCCATGGGCCGGCTGGACACCGACGTCATCGACCTGGTGCAGTTTCACGAGATCCTGCGCTTTGAGGACCCCGACCGCATCTTCGCCGAGGACGGCGCCATCCATGCCGCGATGGCCGCGAAAAAGGCCGGCAAGATACGCTACATCGGTTTCACCGGGCACAAAAACCCGCAGATTCACCTGCAGATGTTCGAAGTCGCCGAGCAACACGGCTTCCACTTCGACAGCGTGCAGATGCCCGTCAACGCCATGGACGCGCACTTCCGCTCCTTTACCAAGCAGGTGATCCCGGTGGCGCAAAAGGCCGGCACCGGTGTTCTCGCGATGAAGACCTTTGGCGACGGCTACATCCTGCGCTCCGGGACGGTTGACCCCGTCCAGGCCTTGCACTATGGCCTGTCGCAACCCGTGTCGGTCGTGATTACCGGCATCGATAAGCCGGAGATCCTCACCCAGGCCCTGCAGGCCGCCAAGACGTTCAAGCCGTTCACCGCGGAGCAGACCGACGCCTTCCTCGGCAAGACGCGCGAGGCGGCTATGACGGGCAAGTATGAGCCGTTCAAGACATCCAGCATCTTTGATGGAACAGCCAACAATCCCAAATGGCTCGGCGGCTCGTCCGGTACCGACGTCAAGCCGTCGTCCCCGCAAACAGAAGAAAAGCGCGTCGGCTGAGCGGCCCTAAGCTTGACCGGGGGAGGCCGCCGGCCGTGGCTTCCCCGCCCTGCCATCACGTTCGCGAACAGGCATTTCTGCGCAGGGCTGCCGATGGCGGTGTGCAGCGTCGTCGTGTGCGCTTACAATGAACCGCACCGCGATGTTTCTCTCCTGCTCACGACCACGCCGCACGGTTGTTGGATTGCTGTTTGTCCTGCTTGCCCTCCCGCTGATGGGGACACCGGCGGCACGCGCGCAAAAGCTCGCACCGAATAACCCGCCGCAGGTCGTGCAGAACGGCAGTGCGACGACCGAGGTTGGGGTGCTCGGCAAAGCGGAGTACCGCATCGACGTCCCCGCGGAGTGGAATGGGTCGCTGGTGGTTTGGTATCACGGCTATGCGGAGCACGGCATCAGCTTTCACGTGGGGGAACGCGTCCCAGCGGACCTGGAAAGCTTCCTCTCCCGGCACTACGCCATCCTGCAGAGCGCCTACTCCGAAGGCGGATGGGCACTGCAGCAGGCCTACCCGGAGACCGAAACGCTGCGCCGCTACTTTGACCGCAAGTACGGCCATCCCAAAGAGACCTATGTGACCGGCGGGTCCATGGGTGGTGCGCTTGTGATGGTCACCCTGGAGCTCAATCCAAAGCCCTACATCGGCGGGCTGGACCTGTGCGGTGCGGTAGGCCCCACCTTTGTCTCCTTCGACCGACGCTTCGCCATGCGCGCCGCGTTCGATCACTACTTCCCGGGCGTCATGGGTCCGTTGGTCCCCGTGCCGGCCGACTACGACGACACCGCTGCCGTGCGTGAGCGCGTGCAGAATGCCCTGCGCGCCAACCCCGCCAACGCCGCCCTGACCCGTGAACTGATGGGCCTGCATACCGACCAGCAGGTGGCACGCGATATCGCCTACTTCACCTTCGTCATCGCCGATATGCAGCGCCGCGCCGCCGGCAACCCTTTCGACAATCGCAACTGGATCTATTCCGGTGCAAGCTCCACCTCCAGCGCCGCCGACGAGGAGCTGAACGCCGCCGTGAAGCGCTACGCTGCCACCCAAAAGGCGCGTGACTACCTGGTGCGCCACTACACGCCCAGTGGCCGGCTTGGGCGTCCGATGTTGGCCATCCACACCGTCTTCGATCCCCTCATCCCGCCTCCGCAGCTGACGCTGTACAGCGAGATGGTGGAGGCAACCGGCCAGGGCGACCGTCTGGTGCAGCAGTACGTGCCGCGCGACGGCCACTGCGCCATCACACCCGAAGAAATCGGCCACGCCTTCGATGAGTTGGTTGCCTGGACGCACGGCGGTGCGCGCCCCGCACCCGGTTTGCTTCACTAAACGTCGCGAAAACAGTGTCGCGATCCCTGGCCAAGTTCGCCCGATATAATGAACTATGGGGTCAGCACGAACTGAGGCATCCGCCTCTACCGGCCTGAACAGCACGCCGACGCTGGCTGCCGCGCCCGAACTCGCCGCCGCGGGTTTGGCTGAAACCAGCGACTCCGGCATGCGTCTGGAAGCTGCCCTGCCCCACGTGGCTCCTGTTACCAGCACGATAACGGCTGCGACGGCCTCTTCGGTTTCCCTGGATGAGCCGTCTGGGGCCTTCTCCGCAGCGGTAGCGGCGGTGCCCAGCTCGGCAGCGACGACCGCTCAGACCTCAGAACAAACGCCAGACCCCTTCGACCCGCTTCATCTGCAGGAGCGCTTCGAGGCCATGCTGGCCACCCTGCACGCCAACCGGCCCCACGACGACCAGCAGCTTGTGCGCTCCGCTTGGGCCTTCACGCAGGCGCAGCACGACGGGCAAAAGCGTGCCTCCGGCGAGCCCTACATCATTCATCCGCTCGAAGTGGCGCAGGTGCTTGCTGAGCTGAAGATGGACGCCACGGCCATCGCTGCAGGCCTGCTGCACGACGCCGTCGAAGACACCGACGTCACCACGCCGGAGATCGCCAAGCGCTTCGGCGAGCAGGTCGCGCACATCGTCGATGGCGTCACCAAGCTGGACAAGATCAAGTTCGCCAACCGCGAAGACCACCAGGCCGAAAACATCCGCAAAATGCTTCTGGCCATGGTCACCGACGTGCGCGTGGTCATCATCAAGCTGGCCGACCGCCTGCACAACATGCGCACGCTGGAGCATCTGCGGCCGGACAAACAGGCCCGCATCGCCCGCGAAACGCTGGAGGTCTACGCTCCGCTCGCGCATCGGCTCGGCATGGGCAAGCTGCGCGGTGAGCTCGAAGACCTCGCCTTCCGCTACGTCGATCCACTCGCCTACAACAAGCTCACCGATGAGGTCGATTCCCTTCGCGGCGAAGGCGAAGCCTTCCTTGAACGCATCGTCGGCACCATCGAAAACAAGCTCCACGACAACAACATCCACGCCCGTGTCGAGTCGCGGATCAAGCGCCTGTTCTCCATACAGCAAAAGCTCAACCTGCACTCCATTCCGGTCGAACAGGTCTACGATCTCTTCGCCGTGCGTGTGATCACGGCCAGCGAGCAGGACTGCTACGCCGTGCTTGGCCTGCTGCACTCCACATGGCGCCCCGTGCCCGGCCGCTTCAAAGACTTTATCGCCATGCCGCGACCTAATCTGTACCAGTCGCTGCACACCACGCTGATCGCCGAGGGTGGCCATCAATTCGAAGTGCAGATCCGCACCGAGGACATGCACCGCGTCGCCGAAGAAGGCATCGCCGCGCATTGGAAGTACAAGGCCAGCGACAACGTCACGGCCAAGGATGAAGAGCGCCTCGCCTGGCTGCGCCAGCTGCTCGAGTGGCAGCGCGAAATGCCCGACCCCAACGAGTTCATGTCCACCCTGCGCATGGATATGTACCCCGAGG